>NZ_JAUBTL010000003.1:107223-224305 GCF_036702475.1 Microcoleus sp. D2_18a_B4 | reverse complement strand
ATCGTTTAACATCATAGATGTTTATTTTTGTCAACTTTCTTGTTAAGAAAGATCCTTATAAAGCATAGCTTAATAAGAGGGACTTTGACCAAGCTCTTGTCCCCCCCTTAATAAGGGGGGTTAGGGGGGATCAGATTCTATGCAACCTCATATAAAATTGGTATTAAGTCTTTTCATCACCTTGAAATGAACTTAAATACCCAGCTATACGTCTGTCGCTTGTTGTATAAGAGAGTCGGTGACTTTGTGAGAAGTTAAATTTTTAATCTGATGACGATTGCTCAAAAGTTGGAAAAAGAGAGTTCCCTTTCTTCCCACATTATATATAGTGTGCCTGCGTAAGTCCTGTAAATGTACGATCGCCCCGCAGTTTCAGCGCCCCGCGTCCTGTTACACTGAAATCCTGCGGTTGTGTGCGATCGACCTTTCTAAAAAAAACCTAAAATTCTGTAGCCTGCGATACATTTATTTAGTTAATGATTGTTTAAACTCTCCAAGTGTAGATTGTGTACTCTCCATAATTCTCCAAAACCCCTAAACGAGTGCGTTGTTTGCTGGACTGCGATTTATCGATCGTCGAACCGTTAAAAACCATAAGTAGTTTTGACCTGAATTCATCGGAATTGATTCGCACAAAATTTTTGAGCTGACCAGGGTGAATATTAGTTACTAAATTTGTGCAGTGCAGACATCTATAATGTTGACTCAAGTTTGTACAGGCTCTTGCCATCTATCTTCTTGCTAATAACCGAAATCCAACCGCATCTCACACAGGATTGTCACGCCCGGTGGACGGCGAAGTGATTGCGCCTCGCTCATCCAATCTTGTAGAGCCTGCCAAAAAAGGCATTCTCGCAAAAGTTAGCTTTGACAAAAAATGTTGGGTAAATCTCATATGTTGCACCATTCTCAATTAGCCTTTTATGAACAGGCTGGACGGCCTGTGAAGCGAGAAAATTGATCTCTTGTGGAACGGGCCGAAGAGCCCGTTCTTGAGAATGGTGCAAAATCTTGGGTAAATCCAGGATATTCGTCAATCGTTAGACTTTTGCTAACATCTATTTTTTATCAACAACTCGTCCTGCAATCCCAATAAAAATAACCATGAGTGGAAACCAATCGCGCGTTCAAGCAATTTCTCAAATCGTCAACCGCAAACAGATGCCTGCCCAGCCTCCCAAGCGGCTAGAAGATTTGTGGGCAACAGACGTTTTTAGTCTGAGCAAAATGCAAGAAAGTCTGCCCAAAAGTATTTTCAAATCAGTAAAAAACACCGTTCAAACAGGCCAAAAACTCGATGATTCCGTAGCTGATGTAGTTGCAGCCGCAATGAAAGATTGGGCTATTTCCAAAGGAGCCCTCTACTACGCCCACGTATTTTACCCGCTAACCAACAGCACCGCCGAAAAGCACGATGCTTTCATCTCAGTGCAAGGCGATGGCTCCGTCATCTCAGAATTTGCAGGCAAAGTTCTAGTACAAGGCGAACCCGATGGCTCCTCATTCCCCAACGGCGGCATTCGCTCCACTGCCGCCGCTCGCGGATATACAGCCTGGGATGTCACCAGCCCTGCTTATGTCATGGAAACAGACAACGGCATGACATTGTGCATTCCCACTGTTTTCATCTCCTGGACAGGTGAAGCCTTAGACAAGAAAACGCCGCTTTTGCGTTCCATTGCCGCAATGAACAAAGCAGCAATCCGAGTGTTAAAGCTATTAGGAAATACCGAAGTTGCTCCCGTCAATTCCAGTTGCGGGCCCGAACAAGAATACTTCCTGGTAGATGCCAATTTCACCACCAGTCGCCCCGATTTACTGCTAGCAGGTCGCACCCTTTTTGGCAAACCTCCTGCGAAAGGTCAGCAATTTGACGACCACTATTTTGGAGCGATTCCAGAGCGCGTTCAAGTCTTCATGCAAGAAGTAGAAGAAAGAATGTACCGGCTGGGAATTCCTGCCAAAACCCGCCACAACGAAGTAGCTCCCGGTCAGTTTGAAATTGCACCAGTTTTTGAAGCTGCAAACGTCGCCAGCGACCATCAACAATTAACCATGACAATTCTACGCAACACTGCGAAGAAACACGGTTTTATGTGTTTGCTGCACGAGAAGCCTTTCGCCGGCATTAACGGTTCTGGCAAACACGTCAACTGGTCGGTCGGCAATGCCACCCAAGGAAACTTATTAGACCCAGGCGATACACCGCACTCGAACATACAATTTCTAGTATTCTGCGGCGCTGTGATTCGCGGAGTTCACAAATACGGGCCGCTGTTGCGCGCCGTAGTTGCGACTGCCAGCAACGACCACCGATTGGGTGCAAATGAGGCTCCGCCAGCAATTATCTCTGTCTATTTGGGTTCGCAATTAGAAGATATCTTCGGGCAAATTAGCCGGGGAGAAATTAAGGACTCTCAATGTCGGGGAATTATGAACTTAGGTGTAGAAACACTGCCTACTTTCATGAAGGATGCTGGGGACAGAAACCGGACTTCGCCCTTTGCCTTTACTGGAAACCGATTTGAATTCCGTGCAGTAGGTTCCGGTCAGTCTGTTTCCGGGCCGCTGGTGGCGATGAATACAATTCTTGCAGATTCTTTGGACTGGATTGCTAACAAATTAGAAAGCGATTTGGCTAACGGAACTGAACTGAATGCTGCCATCCAAACTGTTTTGAAAGAAGTGATGGATGAGCACGGCGCGGTTATATTTGGCGGCAATGGCTATTCGGAAGAATGGCACAAAATGGCTGTTGAGGAACGGGGTTTAGCTAACTTGCGGACTACGGCAGATGCTTTGCCCGTATTGAAGGAAGGATACATTGAAGACTTGTTTGAAAAGACAGGTGTTCTGACTCCCGTTGAATTGGAAAGCCGTTACGATGTTTATGCTGAGCAGTATTTGCTGGCAATTGAAGTCGAAGCAAAACTGGTATCAAGCATGGCAAAAACCATTATTTACCCCGCAGCGGTGAGGTATTTAGCTGAACTTTCCGGCACGATTTCTAAATTGAAAGAGATTGGGATTGAGCTGGAAAAGGAAAGTGCCGAAAAAGTAGCGGTGCTGGTTAAGTCCATGATGGATACTGCGAGCAAGTTGAGTGATGCTTTGAGCAAGCACGATTTTGCTTCGACAGAAGACCATATGCAATATGCTTCGCAAACAATTCGTCCTTTGATGGATGAGGTTCGCCAGTATGCGGATGCTCTGGAAGGTGAGGTGGCTGATGATTTGTGGCCACTGCCTACTTATCAAGAAATGCTGTTTGTTAAGTAATCGCGAATTCGGTTAATTGCAGGTTAGATTTGTAAGGACACGGCACTGCCGTGTCCTTACTTGTTTTTGAGGTTAAATGAGTGGTACGCTGAATCGGCCAGAGTCATTAAATGCCAGCTACAGTAAGAGTTGTGAAGATTGTTGAGATATCGTTCAATAATTTCATCGGCGTATAAAAACTAATATTGGTGCGAAAAGCTATTATGCGAATTCAATCTTTCTTGAAACAAATGGCTCTGGTGGCTCTAGCTCTATTTTTTGCGATCAGTTGCAGTCGATCGACTCCGAACGTAGACTCTTCCCCTGAAGCAAGCACCTCTAGCAGCTTTAAAGTGGCAATGGTCACCATAGGACCTAAAGATAATAACAGTTGGGCTCAATCCTGCTTTGAAGGATTGAATCTAATCAAAGATAAATTTAATGCTCAGGTAGACTTTACTGACAATATTGACGGTGAACATAGTGAAGCGGCCATTCGCAAATATGCCCAGTCCGGCTATGACCTGGTAATTGCCGCCAGTGGTGGCTATATCAAAGCTGCCGAAAAGGTCGCTAAAGAATTTCCTCGAACGAAATTTGCCTTGGTTACAACGTATCCAGGGAATAACACAAATTTGGGGGCTGTTGCCTTTCGATCGGGTGAGGTGGGGTATCTCACAGGCGCTTTGGCTGCCATGAAGAGCAAAAGCAATAAAGTTGGCTATATTGTGGGTGCACCTTATCCGGTTTACAAAGAAGAAGAAGCTTTGTTTAGGCGGGGAGTGAAGGCAACGAATTCCTCTGTTCAAGCCTCGACTGCTTTTCTCAACACTTGGAGTGATACGGACAAAGCCACCAAAGTCGCAACGGATATGGTTGCCTCTGGAGTAGATGTTTTGGCAATCAACGCGGATGAGGCAGGATTAGCCGCCCTAAAAGCCGTTACGCAAAAGCCAGGAGTCCTTGTGATTGGTTGGGGAAAGGATCAGTACGAACTGGCTCCCGGCAAAGTCCTAACTAGCGTTCTGGAGGACATTCCCAATCTGGTGCTAAATGCGGTCGTATTAACCCAGCAAGGTCGCTGGGAAGGAAAACTTTACAAGTTTGGGCTCAAGGAAAAAATCTATGACTTTGCCCCTTTCCGTGGTAGTCTCACGTCTCAGGAAGAGGACACTTTCAAGATTATCCGAGAAGCTGTGACGACTGGCAAAATCGATGTTTCTCCTTAGTGCGCCGATTAATTGATTTACCAAAATTGATCCTAAGTCCGATGCAAAATCAACGCAACGATCGCGCTCTGCCGATCGCCAGAAGCTCCCGTTCTCATCCTTGGCAACGCTTCTTTTCTATTGCACATCAGCTCCGCTATGGTTTGATATTTTTGGTTCTCCTGAGCTTACTGCCCACTGGTGGCTTGCTGATCTACCTCAGCTTTCAGGCGCAGATCCAGCAATCGCGATCGCTCCAACAAGCGCGTAGTCAGACAGCAGCAGGGCAGATTGATAATTATCTAGATGACTTGAAACGAAAACTGAGCTATTTAGCTAGGGTCAAAGGACTCACCAACTTTCAACCTCAAGCGCAGCAGAGCCTGTTGGAAGGGTTGATTCGTCATAATGATGCTTATGAAGCCGTTGCCATTTTGAACCGGAAGGGACAAGTTGTTGCGTCAGTTGCACCCTACGAACCGCTCAAGTTAGAAAATCCCGCCAATTCGCCACTGTTTATTCGTGCCTTCAAACAACAGGAAGATTATGTCAGTCCTGTAGAAATTAATCCTCAAACCCACCAACTAAAAACCATTCTGGCGGTTCCGATTCGGAATGAGCGAGATGAGGTGGATGGGGTGCTATTAGCAGAGATAAATCTCAACTTTCTCTGGTTTATTGTTTCCCAAACGGAGGTTGGCAAGACGGGTTATGTCTATGTAGTTGATGAGCGTAATTTTGTCATTGCTCAAAAGGGTAGTAACCCAGAAACATTTCAACTTCAAGATATTTCTAAGCGCCCTTTCTTTCAATTCTTGAAAGCATCCGAAGATATTAAGCGCCTTAACGTTTATCAGGGTCTAAAGCAGGTAGAAGTATTGGGAGCTAGTGCCTTAGTTCGGAGCGTGAATTGGACTGTGGTTGTAGAACTGCCAACGGCTGAGGCGTATGCTCCCGTTTACCAAATGCTCTCAATTATGGGAGGCTCATTGACGCTGGTGACGATCGTCGCTGTTGGCATTGGCTTTGTATTTATTCGGCAAATTGTGGTGCCCCTCCAGCGCTTAACCACGGCAGCTACTGAACTCAGTGCGGGGCAATTAGAGACACGGGTCAACATCGACAGCCAAAACGAACTGGGGACATTGGCGATCGCCTTTAACAATATGGCAACCCAGTTAGAGGAACTGATTAAAGCAGTTGAAGTGGAACGCAATTTTGTTTCAGCTATTCTTGAAATTGCAGGTGCCCTGGTAGTTGTGCTCGACCCGCAGGGACAAATCGTTCGCTTTAACCGAGCTTGCGAACAAATGACTCATTACTCGTTTAGTGAAGTGAAAGGGCGCTACATTTGGGACTTGTTCCCCAACTCAGACTTAGCTAGACAAGCCAAAACTACTTTTGAGTCTTTACAATCTGGTAATTTTCCCCAGCAGTATGAAGGCAGTTGGATGACCAAAGATCGACAACTCAGACTTATTGCCTGGTCAGATACTGCTTTACTGGACGATCGAGGTGAAATTGAGTACATCATCAAAACAGGGATTGACATTACTCAACGGAAACAAGTAGAAGAAGAACTCAAAGCCTCGCAGCAGCGGCTATCTTTTCTATTCCGCCAAACTTCACTGGCCGTTTTGGAATGGGATTTAAACTTTAAAGTCACGGCCTGGAATCCAGCGGCAGAGAAGATTTTTGGTTACACGGCGAAAGAGGCGATCGGACACCATGCCGCAGAATTAATTGTGCCTGCGTCTGCCAGAAAGGTAGTCGATCGAGTTCTGAACGAGCTGTTGAGTGAGACCAGAGGACGCTACAACGTCAACGAAAATATTACGAAAGACGGCAAAACCATTATTTGCGAATGGTTCAATACGCCTTTAGTAGGGGAGGCTGGAAAGATTGTTGGAGTTGGCTCCTTCACACTCGATATTACTGAGCGCAAGCAAGCCGAAGCTGCGTTAAGGCAAGCAAAAGAGGAAGCTGAGGTTGCACTCAAAACCTTACAGCAAACTCAGGCACAGCTTATTCAGGCAGAGAAAATGTCAGGTTTGGGGCAACTGGTTGCTGGTGTTGCTCACGAAATTAATAATCCAGTCAACTTTATCTATGGCAACCTGAGCCATACTGCCGACTACACGCAAAATTTACTAAAGTTGATTCAGCTTTACCAGCAAACCTATCCAACTAATACCCAAATTCAGGAAAAAATTGAAGAGTTCGAGCTGGACTTCATTAGTGAAGATTTACCCAAAATCCTGACTTCAATGAAGGTAGGAGCCGATCGCATTCGTCAAATTGTCCTGTCGCTACGAAACTTCTCGCGGCTGGATGAGGCAGAAATGAAGCCAGTTGATATCCACGAGGGAATTGACAGCACATTGATGATTTTGCAAAATCGGCTGAAGGCAAAACCGGATCATCCTGCTATTGAAATTGTCAAAAAGTACGGTGACTTACCGCGAGTAGAGTGCTATGCCGGACAGTTAAACCAAGTCTTTATGAATATTCTGGCAAATGCGATTGATGCTTTAGAAAACTACGACAATCAGCGTTCTCTAAAAGACATCCAAAATAATCCCAGTCGCATCACTATTCGGACTAAGCTAGTCACAAACGAAACTCAGCCCGGTCATTGTAAAAACGCGGTGATTCAAATTCAAGACAATGGGCCTGGGATGACGGAAGCTGTTAGAAAACAGGTGTTCAATCCCTTCTTCACCACAAAACCAACGGGTAAAGGAACTGGATTAGGGCTATCTATCAGCTATCAAATTGTAGTTGATAAGCACGGTGGCTTACTTCAGTGCTTCTCTCAACCCCATCAAGGAGCAGAGTTCCGAATAGAAATTCCTGTTTTGCAAAGCGGTGCTGTAGGACTCGTGGGTAAATAACTGCGATCGCATTCCTCTATATAGCATTTATTAAGTAGGTTGGAAACTATTATATCGGATCTAAATTATTTGTGTAAATAAAAGAAAAGTGGTCAGCTCAAATTCAAGAAAAAAAGGAGGTAGACAAGTAGTTAGTGCCAGCAGCGGGCGCTCTGACTCGCGACAGCAGGCTTTAAGAAGTCCGGGATTTAACATAAGATTAGATCGACCTACTTATAGCTATATAAATGACAGTCCCGCGTCTGGAACAATTTAGAGGTTGTCTGATCGGTCAGTGTCTCGGCGACGCTATAGGCTGTAGAGTAGAAGGCTACCCGCCGGAAGTTTGCCAAAACTTTGTCAACTACGAAGTTAGACTAAAAAAAATCAAAGATCGCGATCGCTTCGGCTTGCCTTTTGGTCAATACACCGACGACTCTCAACTCGCCCGCGAACTCCTCCAAAGCTACGTCGCTTGTGGCGAATTCTACCCCAGCGACTACGCCACCCGTATTGCTGACATTTTCGCTCAACAGCGCATTGTCGGGCGCGGTCGATCGACAGAAGAAGCTGCAAACCGCCTGATACGGGGCGTTGCTTGGCAAGAAGCTGGTACTCCTGCTCCCAATGCTGGTAATGGCAGTGCGATGAGGGCTGGACCGATCGGCTTAATATTCTACGATGACCCGTCCCAGCTTGTACAAGCTGCTTGCGATCAAGGGCGCATCACCCATCAAGATTCGCGGTGTTCTGCGGGGGCTGTGGCGATCGCGGGGGCTGTGGCGATCGCCCTTCAATCTGACATGATGATAGAAACTGAGCCATTTCTCGGTCAACTGAGCGAATGGGTAGGAGAAGTCGATCCTTCCTTTGCTGCTTTGCTCAAAGATTTGATTGAGTGGGTCAAATTGCCCCCAGAAGAAGCCGTAGAGTTGATTTCTAGAGCTGGACTCCCGTTAAACTACGAGCACTCTTGGCAAGGAATTTCCCCTTTTGTAGTCGGTAGCGTCTTGTGGAGTTTATATGCGTTTTTGAGAACGCCTCAAGATTACTGGGAAACTCTCTGCACTAGCATCGCCGTCGGTGGCGATGTGGATACGACCGCAGCAATGGCTTGTGCGATCAGCGGGGCATTTCTGGGCCTAGAAGCCATCCCGAATCAGCTAGCGGAATTTTTGAACGATCGGGGTACCTGGGGTCTGGGCGAACTGATTAAACTCGCTGACAATTGTTATCACTTAAAAGTCAAGTTGTAGCCGCTTCTCACAACTTAGGACTTATGATTACGGCTATAGCAATCCTTGTAGGAGTCGTAAATTTTTTACCCCACCCCAACCCTCCCCTTACTAAGGGGAGGGAGTAAGAAATTCACAAATGATTTAGGATTGCTATAGATAAATTTGGACGATCGACCTTTGTTTCTCAATCAGTCGATCGCCCAGACTCAAATTCCCTCAATCATATCAATTCCGGTTGCATTGGAATGATTAAACCGCAGAGAACGCAGAGAACGCAGAGTCAGAGAACAGAGAGATGAATAATTCCGATGAAGGGCGGATTTGATATCAAACGGTTTTCTCGCTAGAAAGTTCCCCACTAGCAGGAGGCTCTACCGTATCACCAAAGGCAACCCGCAGAAAAGGCGGCGCTAAAAATGTCGTCAGAATCACCATGATAATAATCGAGACTTCTAACGGTTTATCCAAAACCCCACTCGCCGAACCGATGCCGGCAAACACTAACCCAACTTCGCCCCGAGGAATCATCCCCACTCCGATCGCCAATCGATTGATTCCGGGCAGACCAAACACCACCCAACCAGTCACCAGCTTGCCCAAAATCGCAACCACAACCAAAAATACGGCAATCAAAAGACCAGCCCGATTATCCGGCACTGTTGGGTTCAAAACCCCCACATCCGCCCGAGCTCCCACCGTTACAAAAAAGATAGGAACCAGCAAATCCGCGATGGGTTTCACCAATTCATCCAACTCCTCGCGGGCTTCGCTTTCATCCAACACCAAACCAGCCGCAAACGCACCCAAAATCGCTTCGAGATGAATTGCATTGCCCAGAAACGCCATGAAGAAAGCAAAGATAAATGCCGGGATGACTATATTGCCGCGAGTTTTGAGTGTCTCTACGACGGCAGAAAAGCTTTTGTTAAACACACCGCCCAACAGAATCGAACCTAGCAGAAAGGCAGTTGCACTGACAATCAAATAGATGACATTAACAACATCAATCTCACCGGTTTTCGCTAAACTGGCGACAACAGCCAGGACAATAATTCCTAGCACATCATCAATCACCGCCGCACCGACAATGATTTGACCTTCTTTAGATTTCAGCCGTCCTAGTTCAGACAACACTTTAGATGTAATTCCGATGCTGGTTGCCGTCAAAGCAGCCCCCGCAAAAATCGCCGGAATCGCCGCCGTGTGGAAAATTATCATCAAGCCCGCAGTACCAGCGGCAAAGGGAACTGCCACGCCGACACAAGCGACAACGACGGCTTGAGCCCCCACTTCTTTTAGTTGTCTGATATCCGACTCTAAGCCAATTTCAAACAGCAGAATAATCACGCCTATTTCAGCCAGCACTGAAATGACTTCACTCTGCGATTCAAACACACTGGTGAGGGCGGCAGGAGACAGATGATTAATCGATTGCAGAACTGTCATAATCCCTGAGTCTGAGGCTGACAGCCCTGCTTCGGGAAAAACGACTAGGTGTAAAGCAGATACGCCAACAATTACCCCTGCTACAAGTTCACCCAAAACCGGCGGAAAATCGAAGTTTCTCGCTACTTCCGCGCCTAATTTACTGGCGAGATAAATCACTACCAAAGTGAGCAAAACTCCGCTGAGGACGATCGGCGAATTTTCTGCCTCGACTGTTGCTAACAAAGGTATGGGAGCAACTAGGGATGCCATCCCAGAACTTAAAGCTGTAATTGTATGGTTCAAAAACATGGGTACGATGATGGTAAGAAAGACGATTCTACGCTGACTGTTGACTGTTGACTGTTGACTGTTGACTGTTGACTGTTGACTGTTGACTGTTGACTAATAACTAATGACTAATGACTAATGACTAATGACTAATGACTAATGACTATCAAGCAAAACTTGAAGAACCCAAATCTGGCGGTACATCCTGCCACCGCCCTTGCCCGACTGCTTGAATTGCTTCTTTTAGCAAGATATCGCCGGTATAAATTGCCCTACCGACGATCGCACTTTTGACACCAATTGGTTCCAAAGCCAGCAAACTCAACAAATCTGCGATCGAACTAACGCCACCGGAGGCAATCACCGGAATCGAAATAGCGTTAGCAATTTCGCGCAAAGAGTCCAAATTCGGCCCTTCCATAGTACCGTCACGGTGAATGTCGGTGTAAATAATTTCAGCCGCCCCTAACTCGGCCATTTTTTGCGCCAATTCTGTTGCTAAAACTTCCGAAGTTTCTAGCCAGCCTCTAGTAGCAACTTTACCATTTCTGGCGTCGATGCCGACCAGAATTCGATCGGGAAATTCGGCGCACAATTCGCCGACTAATTGCGGTTGTTCGACGGCGACAGTGCCGAGAATGACGCGCCGCACGCCTAAATTGAGGATACCAGCAACGGAGGCGCGATCGCGCATTCCCCCACCTACTTGACAGGGAACGTCTACTGATCGGACGATCGCTTCAATGGCTGCTTGGTTGACTGGATGACCTGCTTTGGCGCCGTCGAGGTCTACTAAATGCAGCATGGTTGCGCCTTCATTTACCCACTCTCTGGCGACTGCGACGGGGTTGTCGTTAAAAGTTTGAGACTTCGCGTAGTCTCCCTGATACAATCTGACGCATTTTCCATCCAATAAGTCGATCGCTGGAATTACATTCATAATATTTGGGAATGGGGAATTGGGCATCGGGCATGGGGCATCGGGCATCGGCCAAACAGGGCATTAGGAATTGGGAATAGTTTATTTTTGTTCCTTCTTCCTTCTTCACATCGATCCTCTTCCTTCTTATATACATTCGCAGCCGCTATTTAAATGAAACATAACCGCAGAAGAAAGCGTTGACCATAAAGGAGTATTGACATCAGCTTTTTGCAAAGCTTCTGCCGTCCAGTCGTTGCAAGTTCTCAAAATAGAGTAACTGCCATTTGCTTCATAAAAACTATCACTGTTGTGGTAGCCATAACTAATTTTTAGTTTATTACCTCCTGCGTCTAGTTGGAATGAATTTTTAATGAAATTCACAATGTTTAGATAATTAGACCCGCTAAGTTTAACACATTTTGTTTCTTTATTTTGGGGCCAAACCCGATAACCTTGTACTTGCACCGTAGACGGAGTAGGGAGAAATAGCGCATTGAAAGCCGTAACTGGGTTGATGATTGCGGATGTTGGAGTTTCCAGCATAAAAGCTCTATCTCCCCACCCAAAAGACAAATATTGATAATCAGAAGTCGCCTCCCGCCCTATTTGTGTTAGCGGTAAAAATTGATTCCAGTCAAAAGATTCATTTTTAACTGGAACAATGATTTCGGTGTGGATGCCTTGGTTGGAAATGTATAGAGAGATTGTGCAATCTGTTTGCGAGTAATTTCCCCACTTTCTGGGAGTGAGATAGCCAATTGTTAAGAAAGCGGTCAAAAATAAGATGACAATTCCTAAGCGCTGTATGCTTTTTCTCATTTTAAGCGTGGGTTTCAAATGGGAGCATCTCATATTTGTAAAAACACTTCTTCTGGCTCCTTTCTTCTTCCTTCTGACTCTTTTCTCCTGACTCCTGACTCCTAACTCCTAACTCCAATTTTGGGCTTGGCTGCTTTCATTGAGATGCTCCCGTTTCAAATTCTGCCTTCGGATGGCGGGCGCTGCATCTTTGTGGGAAAGAATTCTTGCAATGCCAAATTGCGCTGTTCGGGGGTTTCCCTCGCCCAATTCGACAAACTTTCGTAGAAAAAGAACGACACGCCAGCGAAATCTCTTTTTCGCACTTCTTGCACTTGTTCTTGAATTTGTTTGAGGGGCACGGAATTATTTTTAAGACCAGTTAAAATGCCGATCGCAGTTGGAATGTTAAGTTTAGCCAATTTAACTTCTTCCCGTTCCAGTTCGGCACTAAAACGCTTGATATCGCTGCGATAAACCTGCAACACAATTTCGTCGATGTAGCCGCGTCTTTCCCAGGTAAACCAGTCCTGCAAGTGGGCGGGTAAAGCAAAGTGAAAAGGGTTGGGAGATAAGCTGACAATACATTTTTCTTTGCGCGATTTGATGGCGCGGGAAACTCTGCCCACGAAGTCGTTAATTTTGTCAGCGCGCCAGCGCACCCAGAAGGTTTCGCGGGGGTCGTCGGAGGGAGGACTTTTGATTTGTTCCTGATACATTGACACTGTTAATGGCTCGTAACCAAATTCTACTGGCAAGCCAAAATGGTCGTCAAATTGAATGCCATCTATATCATAATTATCGACAACTTCTAGGATTAAATCTAAGATAAATTGCTGCACTTGGGGATGAAAGGGATTCAGCCAAACTCGATCGTGTTTGCCTTCTTTCCAAATAGTTGAACCGTCGCGCCGCTGCGCCAGCCATTCGGGGTGAAGTGTGGCTAATTCTGATTCGGCTGGAGCCATGAAACCAAACTCAAACCAGGGGATTACTGCTATACCTTTTTGGCGGGATTGTGCTATAATTTCTTTGAGGATGTCTCGGTCTTTCAATCCGGGGGATGGGTCGATCGCCTGTCCGAATACTCGTTGGGCTGCCGCACTCGGATAAAGCGTATACCCTCCTTGCCAAACTGTGGGATAGATGGTATTGAAATTGAGTTGATCCAGTCGATTTACAGCGTCAATGATGTTGTTGCGGGAGAAGATAACGTCGCTGTCAATGTTCGTCAGCCAGACGCCGCGCAATTCGGTTGTTGGGGTTGTGGGCGGGGTTTGAGCTAAGAGACGCGGGGATAATATGGCGGAGGAGGTAAGGGCGATCGTAAAAACAACTATTAAAGCCAGTATCCGCTGCCATTTGTGCAGTTTAATCATCAATTTGTCGCAAATATGATTATTTTTAGACTGATATTTTACCGTAGAATTAGCTTGTTAGGGTGCGCCAGCGAGGGTTATTTTATTAAAAGTTACTCGAACATTTCCTGACTCACCTACTATTTTTAATATTATTGGGGGTCAACGATGGTACCCATAAATAATATTGTTCCTGTAGTATTGTCTCGAATGGCACAAAAGAATGGACGGTTTACATTCATTAGAAAAGGCAAACTTCTGAATAACTCGATGGAAGTCACTGCGGCTGCTTCTGTACCTTCTTCGTTCACTTCGACAAATGTTTTGTGTTTTACTGAAGCTACTGCTACGTTGTCATCAGTCATCGGAGAAAAGTCGGCTTTTGACATCTCAAAAATTCCTGCCATTCCCAAAGCTATGAGTGTGCTTTTGAGTTCAACTTTATACTCCCTTGTGAAGCGGGGTATTTCAATTATACAATTTATTTCTCTAAATTCTTGCATCCATTTATTCCAGTTTTCGGCTGTTAATTGCTGCAAAAAAGTTTCCAAGTTGCTATTGAGCCTGGGCAAAAAAATATACATACTCAGAGAACCTTCTTTGCCGTAAGGTAAACTAACTGCTTCAAATTTGTCTGTTTCGTAGTACCCATAAATGCCTGTCTGAGACATCATCGGATGCTGTTTTGAACTGCCGTCGCTTAAAGAAAAAGTTTTGTTGGCAGTTTGAGATTTATCAAAGGGCGTTTGCCAGTTGCCTTTGAAATAAATTGCGTTAATCAAAAACAAGACTTGAGCAGGGCTAATTTCCTCGACTATTTGATCAATTTTTCCTTGAGTTTTTTGGCTTACCCAGTTGTTAATGATGCTGGGAGCTTGCGGATTTATAAAGTCTAGTTCGGTAACATTAGCTTGGTAGTATTCTTGATTTATTTGCAAAAATTCTGGTTTTAAGGAGAAGCCTTGCTGCGCCCAAAGCGAGTTGGCAATTAATACTTGGACAGTGGGATCAACTTTCTGCCAACTATTTTGCAAACCTTGATTTGCTGCGTTGATTTCTTGGGGCGTCATTCCCGTTAATTCGAGAACTTTTGTCATTTCTTGTTTGGTTTCTCCGCTTACTCCGTTGTATGTCATTGACAGTGCGAGGGCGACAGAAGTAGGGGAAATAAAGATATTTTGATTCGGCTGTTGTTTGCTGAGGGTGTTGAACAAGTTAAAGCCAAATTTGGTATTAGCTTCAACAAGTCTAGCGTCTACATTGATCTGGTTGTTAGGGGGTGTCATGGCTAGAGCTTCTGAGTAATTGGGATTTGTGAGGTTGATTGCGTTAATTTTTAGTACCGGCGCTAATTATGTGATTCAACCGGACATGATATCATATTCTATTGGTTAATTTTTTAAGAATAACCTTGCAGGTTCATGACTTTTCGATAGTGGGCTTCTATTTCACTTACTGTTTGCGATTGACGCTTGCTCGTCCACTCGCTGCGATCGAATAATTCCCGCCTCAAAGCATCAACATCGATCGTTTTCACCTTACCTTCGGCGACAATTTGCTTGCCGTTTACCCAAACGCTGTCTACCGCATTAGTCGGGCGTCCCAAAATCAGCAATCCGATCGGATCGGTGCGTGGCAGCAATGATAAACTGGTTAAATCATACAGCACAAAATCTGCTTTTTTACCGACTGTCAGAGAACCCATTTCATCGGCGAGATTCAAGCCTTTTGCTCCTCCTAGGGAGGCCATTTCTACAGACTGGCGCGGTGTAATCCATTGGCGGTAATCCAAATCCGTGATATTGTGCAAAATCGAACCAATTTTAATCGCTTCCAGCAAATCTTGAGAGTCATTGCTAGCAGCGCCGTCGCAGCCAAAAGATACGTTGACTCCCGCTTGACGGTATTTCAAAATCGGTGCAATCCCGCTTCCCAGGCGCAAGTTGCTGAGGGGATTGTGTACGACTGTTGCTCCAGTTTCTGCCATAATAGCAATGTCGGAATCGTCCAGCCAAACGCAGTGCGCTAAGGAAGTTCGGGGGCTCAAATAACCAATTCTTTGCAGGTGTTCGACAGCGCTACAGCCGTATTTTTCGTGAGCTAACTGTTTTTGAGCGGAGGTTTCCAAGAGGTGGGCGTGCCGACAAAGATTGTAGCGACCGCTCAATTCGATGCAGCCTTCAAACAAAGCATCAGAACACAGTTGAATTCCCGTCGGGGCCAACAACATATTAACACCTTTTTCGGGATTGTGAAATTGTTTTATGGCTGTTTCCATTAATTCCAAAGTTGCCTTAGTCGATCGAATGTAAGCCGCGTGTTTGATGCCAGTATCGCCCGCAGGCATTCCCGCTGTCAGGGATTCATCTTGAATTAATGGCCCGATAAAAGCGCGGATGCCGATTTCTTGATAAGCGCGAACTGCGGCGGCGATTGTCTCTAATTCTTGCCCCGGAATCAAAACTAAATGATCGACTACGCTTGTACCGCCGGACAGCAATGTTTCTACCGCAGTTCCCAAGGCACTCAAATAAACTTGTTCGGGATCGAGAGGTGTAAAATCGTATAATTCGGCAATCCACAACTCCAGCGGCAGAGGGGGAATAATGCCCCGTTGCCACATTTCTGAAGAGTGAGTGTGCGCGTTGACAAAACCGGGCAGCAGCAGCTTATTTTTGCCGTTAGTAACTGTTTCCGCAGGTTCTAAATTTGGCCCGATCGCACTTATGCAATTATCCACCACTTGCACATCTGCGGTTTCATAACCGCTCTCAACCGGAATTAAAGCATTTTGAATTGTAAAGCTCATAGATTTACCCTTTTTATAAATTTACCGTGATTTTTATTTGATGATTCCCAGGCGTTAACATTTGCGATCGCCTGTAATAAAGTTAATAAATCCTAAAGATTCTCAAAAAGTTGCCACGGATACTTAATTATAACAAAGATTTAAGATATGACAACTTAGTAACCATCAAATAGTTATAAGATTGAAATTGTTTTTGACTCACAATCTATATGAATCCTGATTCTCTTCGCACCTTGGGTGTACCGCCGAATGCTTGGAAAGTTGATGCCAAAATTGCTGATATCACCCGATCGCCGATCGCGCCTCAACCTGTTACCCTGGAAACAGAAACTAAAACCCTGCGTTTGGACTTAGCAAAAGCAGCAATGTTGGTGATAGATATGCAAAACGATTTCTGTCATCCCGACGGTTGGCTAGCACATATTGGCGTAGATGTAACGCCCGCCAGAACTCCAATTAATCCTTTAACAAATTTGCTCCCAAAATTGCGATCGCACGCAGTACCAATTATTTGGATAAACTGGGGAAACCGCCCCGATTTGCTCAATATTAGTGCAGCTTCCCGTCACGTTTACAATCCCACAGGCGACGGCGTAGGTTTGGGAGATCCGCTGCCAAAAAACAACGCACCTGTACTGATGGCAGGGAGTTGGGCGGCGCAGGTTGTCGATGAATTAAAACCCAAACCGGAGGATATTTGTGTTGATAAATATCGAATGAGCGGCTTTTGGGATACTCCTTTAGATAGTATCTTGCGGAACCTCGGCCGAACTACACTTTTCTTCGGAGGAGTAAACGCCGATCAGTGCGTCATGGCTACCCTGCAAGATGCTAATTTCCTCGGTTACGACTGTATTTTAGTCAAAGATTGTACAGCTACGACATCTCCCGACTATTGCTGGCAAGCTACTCTTTATAACGTTAAACAATGTTTTGGCTTTTTGTCGGATTCTCAGGCTATGTTAGAAGCAATTAAATAGCAGTCATCAGGGGAGTATCCCTCTGGAGTATAAAAAGCGTTTTTTAGGAGTGCGAGAGTCCCGCACAGCAAAGCCTATATCTCGCTTCCTGCTCTGACAGCGAACTCTCCTGTGAAATTAATAAACTTTGGAGGTTGAGCGGCGGACTAATGACTCTGGATTCTCATTAATGACAACAGAAACATAACCACTGACAACTAACAATAAAAAAATGACAAACCAGTGCGTGATTCCTGTTATAAAGTCTCCGAAAGACTACCAAGCATTTCGCATCAGTCCGGGCGATACTAATAGATTAGCTATCGTCTTCGATCCGGTAATAGCTAATGTTTCATTAACAGTTTGCGTGGAGATTTTCGATGTGGGGGGCAAAACTCCTCCCAACCGCCATCAATTTGCAGTAGAAATGTTTTTTGTAATCAAAGGAAGAGGGCAAGCAACCTGCGACGGCAAAACAGTTAGTATTCAACCGGGAGATAGTTTGTTAGTGCCTCCAACAGGCACTCACGTAATTGAGAATACGGGCAGTGGACGTTTGTACACTTTGTGCATCATGGTGCCGAATGAGGATTTTGTGGAACTAATTCGCAGCGGTACACCAGTCGAACTCGATGAGGAAGATATGAGAGTTCTTGGGCGATCGGATGTACTCGTATCGTGCTAGGTTTTTAGTAAGGACTTGAGTTCTAAGTTTGTAGTAAGAACTTGAGTGCTTAGAGAAAAAGCTAAAGCCCTTACTATTGAGATGTTGCACCATTCTCAAGAACAGGCAAGATGCCTGTTCCACAAAGAGTGAATTTTATTGTGGGGAGTAGGGGTTGGGCATCCTGCCCCTCAAGAACAGGCAAGATGCCTGTTCCACAAGAGATGAATTTTATTTTGGAACAGGCATCTTGCCTGTTCATAAAATGCTTATCGAGAATGGTGCAACATCTCAGTTACTACGAACTTTTTTAGTTGATGTTTTTTAGGCTTTATGCTGAAACTTCGCCCGAAAGAAACAGCGTCAATGCTAACTACAGATAGCCTGCGTTTAGATGCTGACATCTACCGCCCCGATGCTGCGGGCGAATTTCCAGTATTGTTAATGCGGCAACCTTACGGAAGGGCGATCGCATCTACAGTAGTATATTCCCATCCCGCATGGTACGCCAAACACGGCTACATCGTTGTCATCCAAGACGTGCGGGGACGCGGCACTTCCGAAGGCGAATTTAACCCCTTTGTTAACGAAACACAAGACGGTTTTGATAGCGTCAATTGGGCAGCTAATTTGCCGGGAAGTAACGGCAAAGTCGGAATGTACGGTTTTTCCTACCAAGGCATGACTCAACTCTACGCGGCGGCTGCTAAACCGAGCGCTTTAATCACAATTTGTCCGGCAATGGTAGGCGGCAATTTATACGCAGATTGGGCCTATGAAGGCGGCGCATTTTGCCTGCAATCAAATCTCGGCTGGGCAATTCAGCTAGCCGCAGAAACCGCGCGCTTAAAAGACGATATTTCTGCCTATCAAGCCTTGTATGCAGCTTCCAGAAATCTCCCGCTATACGATACCGTCCCGGCGCGTCCTGAGATTCTTAAAAATCTTGCGCCAGACTCATATTATCACGATTGGTTGGATAATTATCGACCGAGCGACTATTGGGAAAAGTTATCGCCAAACATCAAAGATTTAGACTTGCCAATGCTGCACGTGGGGGGTTGGTTTGATACTTATTTGCGGGGAACAATCCATCTTTACAAGGAAATGGCGAGCCGCAGTTCCTGTCCGCAGCATTTGATAATTGGCCCTTGGGCGCATTTACCTTGGGGGCGAAAAGTTGGAGCATTGGATTATGGTTTTGCAGCTTCAAATCCTGTGGATGAGTTGCAAATTCGCTGGTTCGATCGCTTCCTCAAAGGAGTGGATACAGGAATATTAGACGAGCGACCGATTTCCCTATTTGAGATGGGGAGAAATGATTGGCTAAAATTTGATAAATGGCCTAATAATAATCATAAATCTTATTTTTTAGCAAGTACCGGACTTGCCGCGATGAGAGAAGATGGGGGTATTTTAACAGATAGTTGCGCGGAGGTTTGCATTGATGATATATTCGTACATGACCCTTGGCGGCCGGTACCATCCTTGGGAGGTCACGCTGCATTTCCTGCCGGTGCGATGGAGCGATCGACTATTGACTGCCGTACCGATGTTTTAACATACACTTCGGCACCGCTAACAGCCGATTTGCACTTAGCTGGAGATATAATTGTCGAAGTATTTTGTACCGCCGATGCGCCAACTTTTGATTTGTGTGCGATACTTTCTGAGGTAAAAGATAGCGGCAGCGTCTACAATTTTACTCAAGGTTACGTGCGGGTGAATTCAGATGAAACACCTGTAAAAATTGTGCTGCAAGCAACTTGTATGCAAATTGCCAAAGGTAATGCGTTGCGTCTGAGTGTGAGTGCGGCTTGTTTTCCCGCTTACGACGTGAATCCGGGAACGGGTGCGCCGGGCGGTGAAGCGCGGGCGATCGATGCTAAAATTATCACGCTGACAGTAAGTTGTGGCGGGCATTGTCCCTCTCAAATTTTGCTGCCAATTGTCAATTAAACCTAGAACTTATTCAATTATGAGCATTATTTTTCACATCACCCGCAGCCAACAGTGGGAAGAAGCAAAACAAGTTCAATCCTATCGCGGCGATACGCTAGATACTGAAGGATTTATCCACTGTTCGACTCTGACACAAGTTCTTAGATCTGCTAATAAATTTTTTGTGGGACAAACAGGATTGCTGCTGCTTTGGATTGACTCGGACAAAGTGCAAGCTGAACTTAAGTATGAATTGGCGGCGGGTGAGAATTACCCGCACATTTACGGGCCGCTGAATGTTGATGCTGTGTTGAAAGTTGTTGAGTTTGAACCGGGTGCAGATGGCAAGTTTGAATTGCCGGAAGAACTAACAGCAAGTATAAATGAACAGGCTTAGTACGCGGTGAAGATAGTTCAAGAAGTATCACTTATTAGTCGCGGTAACTTTGAGGAGTCACAAGAATGGGGAGTTATTAAAAATGAAATACGGATTGCTATTGACGCGATCGCCTGGCCTGTGGGTGCATCAAACTTTACGATCAATCCAACCAGGCACGGAAACGGTGTCAAACCTATCAAAAATGCTTGTATGGCTGCTCTTCAGGACAATTTTGGATGGCAGCTTGAAACTCAAATCAGATTTGCAACTAGAGCCCCTGGACGAGTAGATGCTACCAAAATCTTAGACAATCATTTATTTGCCTTTGAATGGGAAACAGGAAATATCTCATCAAGTCACCGTGCTGTTAATAAACTGGTTCTCGGTATTTTACGAGGGATTTTTTTGGGTACGGCATTAGTTCTGCCCAGCCGCAAACTCTACCCTTATTTGACTGATAGAATTGGCAATTATGAGGAGCTAGAGCCTTACTTTGATGTCTGGCGTGCTGTTAACATACAAGAAGGTTTTTTAGCCATATTTGTCATTGAACATGATGCCCTTGATTGGAGCGTACCTACAATTACTAAAGGCACAGATGGTCGCGCTTTAATATAAAATGTTAGTTGTCAAGAAAACAATTCTAGTTGGATTGACTCGTTTTGTTTAACTTTATTTTTGGTCTTTCCCCTTGCTGATTCCCAGTTTTCAACTTTTCCATTTGCCAAGTCTTGTAACCGCTTCACTGCTGGTTCAATATCGCCGATTTCTGTACCCAGCCAATACCTACCCAACTTCTCTGCTGCATAAAATGTAGTGCCAGAACCTCCAAAAGGATCGATTACAACTTGTCCCGGATTCGATGCCATAGCAATGATACGTTCCAGCATGATTGGAGCTAGTTCGTTGGCTCCCCTTTTCTTGTGCTGTCGGTGTCTTACTGGCGGAATATCTGTCCACATTTCCTCAATAAAAGTCCACAGATTTTCTTCTCGAATATCTTCCGAAGCATTTTCCCAGACATCTTCGGGAGCATCCCAAACATCCATTAAGTTAATACCTTGAGGATTTAATTTTTTGCGGTGTCCGCCGTAATCTTTAATTTCTCCTCCGCAATGCCGGCAGACTTGAATCGGCGTATAAACTTTATTGAAAACTCCTGGTTCGCCTTTTGTGTAGTAAAGCAATCCGTAGTGTGCGGGAGACATTTTCTTGCCGCGAGGAAAGGCTTTAGGCATTCTACAAGCTATCCAGTGACGAAAGTTCATTCCCTCTTGGTTTAAATATGCACCATACTCAATGCACCATTTAGGTAAGTTGAAAATAAATAGACTTCCGCCCGGTTTAAGCACTCGAATACTTTCTTTAAGCCACTGTTTTGACCAAGCAAGATAATCGCTGGAATTCAGCATATCGCTCGTACCGTTACCGTAATCTTTGCCGAGATTAAAGGGCGGATCTGCAAAGACAATATCTGCACAGTAATCGGGAATAGCACCTAAAAACTTGAGACAGTCTTCTTGGTAGAGAATGCCGTATTTGCTTTGATAAACCTCTCGCAATCCCCGTTCGGCGGAAATCACAGGTGATATCAGACTCAAAGGTTGCATTTAATAATTTTTATTTAATAAGCATCACTTCAATAATAGTAATTGTAGCGACGATTGTCAAGAGATTATTGGAGCGATCGCACTTGAACCATTGTATCTTAAAAAAGATAGATTGCGATTTACCGTGGGTTGGGGGCGGGTTTACGAGATTATCGGTTTTAGGCAAATATTGTTGGCGAACCCGCCCCTACAAATATTGGGGTTTAAAATTCTGGCGGACTGTGGCGACAATTGCCAAATATCAATTAACATCAACCAACTCTGCCGCCATTTTCAGCGCATCTTCGCGACTCGCAATTCTCCCCTCCACCCGCGCTAATTGAATCTCCATTAACAATTGACCGATGCGCGGACTTCTGGGCAAATTTAAATATTCCATTAAATCATTGCCGCTAACTAATTGGGTAGGATGAGCAATAATATCATCAGCATCCAGATAGCGATTAATTAACAGTGAAATCTCATCAACCGCAACTCCCGCAGCCACCGCCAAAACCGCTAAAACTGGAAATACTATTCCTACATCCCGAAACAAAAAAAACTGTTCTCGCAAAGACATTTCCGCGATAGGTTTTGCTTGCAATTTTGGCAAGTATTTCAAAAGCCCGATCGCACTTTTAATCTCCGCATTGCTGTACTTCAACCGCTGCAACTGGGTTTCAGCAATTGTCGGGTCGGAATCTGCCAGAATAGCCAACTTCGCAACCGCCAACAACGGCGTTTTAATCGTATCTCGAATCGATCGCGAAAATTCTCTCCCCAAATCTGGATAAATTGCCGCTAACTTGGCAGCAGACGCATCAATTTTTGTCAAAATATCAAAACGGTCGATCGCACTTTCAAACCAAATCGAAAACAAACCATCTTCCCAACCGCGACAAATCCAAGGAACACCCTCTGGATTGCTCAACAAATAACCTAATTCCGTCCGCACCCGTTCCACCGCTACCCGACTCAACAGCGGCGCTAATTCCCGAATCGCCGATTGAGTTTCAGGTTCGATCGCAAAACCCAACTGCGCCGCTTGGCGGTAACCTCTTAATAACCTCAGCGGATCGTCCTCCAAATTTGACCGCGAAACCATCCGCAGCACACCCAAGCGCAAGTCAGTTTGACCGTCCAAAGGATCGATGATTTCTCCCGTAAAAGGATTGCAGGCGATCGCATTTATCCGAAAATCCCGGCGCAGCAAATCCCCCTCCAGACTCCCCCCTTCCGCTTGCGCCAAATCCACCGTACCGCCCGCAAACACCACCCGTGCAATTTGGCGTTCCGCATCCAACAAGACAAATCCACCATTCGTGCGATCGGCAATTTTTCGAGCAGTCTTCACGGCCCGTGTTAGCATAACGAAATCCAAATCAAAATAGTGCGATCGCCTCCCCAGCAACGCATCCCGCACCGCACCGCCCACCAGATAAGCAGGCGGTGTCAGCAGTTCCAAATCAAACGGCCAAGTATCAGGAGATAATGAAGAGGGCAAATTAATCGGCATCGCAACAAAAATCTACTTTCCTTACAAACAATTAAACTCTTGCTACGCTAGATTAACAGAAAGCTCAAATTTCACCAATCTTTTTGAAATGCACAGAGGATATCAAGAATGTGTATTTGTATTAACTGCCACTATGTAGACCGCTGCTTCACCTACCACGCCGTAGAAGAACAGCACGAACAGCTTCACCTCACCGAAACACCCGATTTCGACCCCGTAGAACCCACAATCAACGTCAACATCCGTCCCCGCCAAGACGAAATTGAAATGGAATGGGATGTAGTTGGGTGTCAAAGTTTCAAGCAAGAGACCGGCAAATGGGCCTCATTGCGGCCAGGCGAACTCGTCCCGACTTAAGGAAGAAGGAAGAGGGAAGAAGGAAGAAGGAAGAAGGAAGAAGGAAGAAGGAAAAAAATAAAACGATCTCCTTTTCTTGTTTCTTCTTTTTACCCAATTTTCAATTTTCCATTTCCAATATTCAATTCCCAATATTCAATTCCCGATGCCCGATGCCCAATGCCCGATGCCCGATGCCCGATGCCCAATTCCCCATTCCCCATTCCCAATTACAAATCTAAAATCTAAAATCTAAAATCTAAAATCCAATGTGCTATTGCTTAAACCCAACTTGTCAGAATCCGAAAAACCCAGGGGATGCAGAATTGTGCCAAAGTTGTGGCTCCAAATTGTTGTTAACTCTTGACGCAGAAACGCCATCAGCATCTCGCTACCGAACCATAAAGCCGATCGGGCAAGGAGGCTTTGGCCGAACATTTCTAGCAGTTGATGAAACCAAACCCCTGATTTTTTCGCAGTGCGTAATCAAGCAATTTTTTCCGCAAAATACCGCAGCCGAAAAAGCCGCTCAACTATTTTACCAAGAAGCAGCCCAGCTAGAAACCTTGGGAAAACATCCGCAGATTCCCGAATTGATCGCGCATTTTGAACAAGACGGGAGACAGTATTTAGTACAAGAATTTATAGACGGCAAAAACCTAGCCAGAGAATTAGAACAAAAAGGAGCATTCACCGAAACTCAAATTCGGCAAATCCTCAACGATTTATTGCCAGTGCTCCACTTCGTCCACAAATCCAAAGTCATTCACCGCGATATCAAACCAGAAAATATTATTCGCCGCCGGCTAACTCCAACTCCTTTACCCGCCTTAGAAAATTCCTATCAACCCTCTCCTTTCCAAAAAGATATTGTTTTAGTAGACTTTGGTGCAGCTAAGAAAGTAACAGCAACCGGGTTGCCGCAAACAGGTACAATTATCGGCAGTGCTGCTTATACAGCCCCAGAACAATTGATGGGGAAAGCAGTTTTTGCCAGCGATATCTACAGTTTGGGCGTTACCTGCATTCACTTGCTGACTGAAATTCCTCCCTTCGATTTATTCGACAGTACAGAGGATTCTTGGGCTTGGCGAAATTATTTGAAGACTGCTGTTAGCGATGATTTCGGCCGCATCCTCGACACCATGCTTCAAAGTGCCACCAATCGGCGCTACAGTTCAGCATCAGCAGTCATCCGGCACTTGAACCCCAAACCGGTGTATTTAGACGCACAACCGGTGCTAGACGCGCCGGAAACGCCTGCAGAACGGGTGGTTACACCTGCGCCCGGTGTCTCGCTTTTCACTCGCCAACAGCAAGCCGAAATTCAGCAAGCTTTACAAGAGGATCTCGCCCCCTACAATGTTACAATCCAAGTCAGTCAAGCCAAGCAACAGCTCAATATCGTCATCAACAGAACCGAAGACAACCCCGTTTACTATCCGCACTTATCTCAAATAATTGCCACCCGACTCACCGATTTGCAGTTAAATAAAGTCGCAGCCGTGAAGCTGTTGGGAAGAGTCAACAATTCTCGCCGCCCGGAGTGGAAGCAAGTATTGCAAATCGATCCCAAGATTAAATTGAGAAACAAACTCGTGCGGCTGCAACACAATCAATTACTCAAGAAAATCGCCCCTGTTACTACCCAAGAATTTTGGCTGCCTAAGTTGAAAACTCAGGATTTTTGGATAGATGCGCTAATGTTTGCCTTAGTTTGGTTTATCTTTGGCTCTCAAATAGTAATTTTTAATTCGTGGTTTGCGCTAATAGTTACGTCGGGTTTTATGACGGTGAAGCATCAAGTTTCCCAACACAAAGAATTTGCCAATAAAAATTTATTTGCAAGTTTAGTAGTGCTGTTTTTGGTGACTGGGGGCATGGGTAATTCCAGGATTTTAAATACGGGAATATTTGGCATTCTTTTGGGTTGCTTAGTTGTGGCTTTGCCCCTGTTTTTTGTTAAGGAAAATTATCAGTAATCGTGAATAGCAATCCCCAAGACGGAACATCAGTTAAAAAATACGGCTTAGCCCTGCACACAGCTAGTCGCGAACTCGGTTTAGCCATCAGCAATTTTGCCGGGGATTCTCGCTGCCAAACTTGGAATTTGGATCGCGATTTAGCCACTCATTTGCATCAGTATTTAGTCGAGTTTATTGGGCCGCAAACTTGGGCGGATTTGGCTTTTATTGCAGTGGCGAAGGGGCCCGGAGGTTTCACGGGGACTCGCATGGGTATGGTGACGGCGCGGACTTTGGCTCAACAGTTGGATATTCCGGTTTTTGCGGTTTCAACTTTGGCGGCTGTGGCTTGGGCGGAACCCCCCCAACCCCCCCTTGCTAAGGGGGGGCTTTTGAGTGCAGAACCTCCCGTTGCTAAGGCGGGGCTTTTGAATACGGAACCCCCCCGCGATTTTGTAGGGGCGGTGCCCCCGTGCCCGCCCCCACCCACAGATGATTTCCTGGGCATTTCAGGCATCGGGGCAACCACGGGGGGTTTGCCCCTACAAGAAAATGAAACCGCCGTGCCCCAACCAGGGCGGGCACGGGGGCACCGCCCCTACAAGGAGGGGCTTTTGAGACAGGATATCGCGCTGCAAATGCCTGCACAGCGGGGACAATTGTTTGGGGCGGTTTATTCAGTTAACAAAGATTCAGGTTTAACTGAGTTGTTTACTGAGACGGTGATGACTCCTGAATCTTGGCAGGAAAAGCTGGATAATTGGGGGAATTCTTATCAGTTAATTGAAGTTGGCAGCGAGTTGGGTTCGTCGGTTTCTAGTGTGTTGGAATTGGCTTATTTGGAGTGGCAAATGGGAAGTCGTCCTGATTGGTCGGATGCTTTGCCTTTTTACGGGCAACATCCGGTTAAGGGACACTGAATATTGGGAATAGGGCATGGGGAATAGGGAATTGGGCATTATTTCGTTTCAGTTAAACTCACATATTGCACCCTTCTCAAGAACAGGCAAGATGCCTGTTCCACAAGAGAATCTACTCTTTGTGGAACAGGCATCTTGCCTGTTCCTAAAAGGCTAATTGAGAATGGTGCAAGATATAAGTTAAATCAACTTGTAGAGTGCGTTTTTTTTCCGACAATGCCCGATGGCCGATGCCAGTAAATGATTTATAAGCAATTAAGCAGACTTGATATCGTTGTTTATTTAAGGGCAATACAAAGTTCGAGGCAAAAAGTTAATGTTAGCGGGTCTGGGTTTTCGGTTCGCAATCGATCGATCTCAGCTCGATCGCAGCCGCGAGATTCCATAAAATCGAGCATCCAGTTCGTTATGGTAGCGAGATCGATGTATTTTGCTCCGAGACAAACAGGGCAAATTTCTGGGCTGAGGGTACCGGTGCCGCCGCATTCGGGGCAATCCCAGTGGGTTGTTACGGGATCGGGGGTAGTTAGGATGTTGTTCATGCTGGGAAAAAGTACGCGCGGCGTAGCTATGCGGCAGGGAATCGCACTACTCGTTCACTCTAGCAAATATGCCGATCGCCCTTACTTCTTCCTGCCTTTACACTAAGCGAGCTAGTGAGTAAAATTGACAAAAATACAAAAAGGGTGGTTATGTTCGATCGCACTCAATGGTTTTTGGCTGGTATGTCGATCGCACTTTCGGTTCAGTTAAGTCAGCCAGTTGCAGCAACCGTGTCTGTTGGTAAAGTCGTACAAACAGCACAAACTAACAGTAGCGACACTGCTGAAAAAGCTTTAGAAGAAGGAGTACAACTTTACGAGCAAGGAACGGCCCAAGCAAAAAGAGGTGCGATCGCCAAGTTGGAACAAGCATTAAAGCTGTATCGAGAAGCGGGCGACAATAGAGGGCAAACAGTTAGCCTCCTTGGTCTTGGCAGTGTTTACTCAGCATTGGGAGAACAACAGAAAGCGCTAGAGTATTACAGCCAGTCGCTTCCCCTGAGTCGAGAAACAGGCGATCGCTTCCTTGAAGCTACTATCCTCAACAACCTCGGCAATGCCTACTCAGACTTGGGAGAGAAACAGAAAGCATTAGAGTATTTGAGCCAATCCCTTCCTCTCAGACGGGCAGTAGGTGATCGCCGTGGGGAAGCTGTCACCCTCAGCAACATCGGCAGAGTCTACGATGATTTGGGAGAAAAACACAAAGCGCTAGAGTATTACAGCCAATCGCTTCCCCTATTGCGGGCAGTAGGCTATCGCAGCGGGGAAGCTACAGCCCTCAGCAACATCGGCAGAGTCTACGATGATTTGGGAGAAAAACAGAAGGCGCTAGAGTATTACAGCCAGTCGCTTCCCCTGAGTCGAGAAACAGGCGATCGTGGTGGGGAAGCTGTCACCCTCAACAACATCGGCGTTGTCTACTCAGATTTGGGAGAAAAACAGAAGGCGCTAGAGTATTACAGCCAGTCGCTTCCCCTGAGACGGGCAGTAGGTGATCGCGGTGGGGAAGCTACCACCCTCAACAACATCGGCGCTGTCTACTCAGATTTGGGAGAAAAACAGAAGGCGCTAGAGTATTACAGCCAGTCGCTTCCCCTGAGCCGGGCAGTCGGCGATCGCGACCGGGAAGCTACCACCCTCAATAACATCGCCGGTGTCTACTCAGATTTGGGAGAGAACCAAAAAGCGCTAGAGTCTCTTGACCAGTCGCTTCCCCTTTTTCGAGCAGTAGGCAATCGTGGCAGGGAAGCTCTCACCCTCAACAACATCGGCAGTGTCTACTCAAAATTGGGAGAACAACTCAAAGCCTTAGAGTATTACAGCCAGTCGCTTCCCCTATTGCGGGCAGTCGGCGATCGCAGGGGGGAAGCTACCACCCTCAACAACATCGGTTTAGTCTACTATGACTTGGGAGAACAACAGAAAGCGCTAGAGTATTACAGCCAGTCCCTCCCCCTGATTCGGGCAGTAGGCGATCCCAGTGGGGAAGCTCGCAGCCTTAACAACATCGGCGGAGTCTACTCACAATTGGGAGAACAACAGAAAGCGCTAGAGTATTACAGCCAGTCCCTGCCCCTGATTCGGGCAGTAGGTGATCGCGCTCTTGAAGCTACCATCTTTTCCAACATAGCTTATGCCAAACGCGACCAAAACAATCTTACCGAAGCCCTCAACGACATTGAATCCTCTATCAAAATCATCGAAAACCTCCGCACCAAAATTGCCAGCCCAGAACTCCGCAGCTCATACTTTGCCACAGTCCAGGACTACTACGAATTCTACATCGATTTGTTAATGCAACTGCATAAAACTAATCCTAAATCCGGTTACGATACAAAAGCCTTAGAAGCCAGCGAACGTTCTCGCGCCCGCAGCCTCCTCGAACTTCTCCAAGAAAGTAACGCCAACATTCGCGAAGGTATTCCCCCCAATTTACTGCAACAAGAAAAGAGCCTGCAACAGCAACTCGATGCCATTGAAAAGCAGCGCATCGAAACAATCAGCACCCCCAATCCCAACGCAACTAAAATCGCTGAAATCGACAAACAACGCCTCGCACTTTTGCAACAATATCAGGAACTTCAAACCAAGATTCGTACCGCCAGCCCCCGCTACGCTGCCCTCACCCAACCCCAACCTTTAACACTCCCAGAAATTCAGAAACAGATTCTCGATGAAAACACGATTTTATTGCAATATTCCCTCGGCACAAACCGCAGTTATTTGTGGGTCGTGACATCAACAGGAGTAACCAGCTATGAATTACCAAAACGCGCAGACATTGAAACAGCAGCTAAGGACTTCCTAGAGGCAATAACTAGCCCAATCCAGAGAGAAATTCCCCAACAAGTTGCCCAAGCAAGTGCAAATCTGGGTCAAGTAATTTTACAACCCGCAGCAGCCCAATTAGGCAATAAACGCTTATTAATTGTTCCCGACGGCGTGCTGCACTATACCCCTTTTCAAGCTTTAACTCTTGACAAAACCGCTGGACAAAACACCAATGTTCCCTTAATTGCCGAACATGAAATTATCACTCTGCCTTCTGCATCAACTCTCGCCATTCTCAGGCAAAATTACGGAGATAGAAAACCACCAAGCCAAACTTTAGCCATTTTAGCCGATCCGGTTTTCAGTCCAGACGATGAAAGAATTAAAGGAAAAATCACCCAAGCAACAACAGAAAAATTAGAAGCAAATAACCTCGGTTTAAATCGCTCGCTTCGTGCTTCTAATCGGCAATGGCCGCCAGAACGCCTCCCATTTAGCCGCCAAGAAGCCCAAACAATATCCAGCTTATTCCCCTCAGCTTCTATCCGTCAAAAGATTGATTTTGATGCCAATCGCACTAATGCTACCGACGGCAGTTTAGCTAATTATCAAATCGTTCACTTTGCCACCCACGGCCTTGCTAACAGCAAAAATCCCGAACTGTCAGGAATTGTGATGTCTACCGTAGATGACAAGGGCAATCTTGTCAATGGTTTTTTGCGCCTCACGGATATTTTCAACTTGAAACTGTCAGCAAGTTTAGTGGTTTTAAGTGCTTGTCAGACGGGAAAGGGACAGAATATTAAAGGCGAAGGAATGGTGGGATTGACGAGGGGTTTTATGTATGCGGGGGCGCAGCGGGTGGCGGTGAGTTTGTGGAGTGTGGATGATGAAGGAACTGCTGTGTTAATGCAAAAGTTTTATCAAAAAATGCTGCAACAAAAGTTAGCGCCGGCGGCAGCTTTGAGGGCGGCGCAGATGGAAATGATGCAGGAGGAAAAATGGCGATCGCCTTATTATTGGGCGGCTTTTACCTTGCAAGGGGAATGGAAATGATATAGCGGACATAATATCACTTCTTCCTGCCTTTACACTAAGCGGGCTAGTGAGTAAGATTGACAAAAATACAAAAGGGGTGGCTATGTTCGATCGCACTCAATGGTTTTTGGCTGGTATGTCGATCGCACTTTCGATTCAGTTAAGTCAGCCAGTGGCAGCAGCCGTGCCAGTTGGTAAAGTCTTACAAACAGCACAAACTAACAGTAGCGAGGCTGCTACAAAAGCATTAAACGAAGGATTAGAACTCTCCAATCAAGGAACGGCGGAAGCTTTAAGAAGTGCGATCGTCAAGTTGGAAAAAGCATTAAAGCTGTATCGAGAAGCGGGCGATCGCCGTGGAGAAGCTACCACCCTCTACAACATCGGCAGTGTCTACTCAGAATTGGGAGAAAAACAGAAAGCGCTAGAGTATTACAGCCAGTCGCTTCCCCTTTTTCGGGCAGTAGGCCCTCGCCGTGGGGAAGCTCGCACACTCAACAACATCGGCAGTGTCTACTCAGCCTTGGGAGAAAAGCAGAAAGCGCTAGAGTATTACAGCCAGTCGCTTCCTCTGAGTCGAGCATTAGGCGATCGCCGTGAGGAAGCTGCCACCCTCACCAACATTGGCAGTGTCTACTCAGATTTGGGAGAAAAACAGAAAGCGCTAGAGTATTACAGCCAGTCGCTTCCCCTATTTCGGGCAGTAGGCGATCGCCGTGGGGAAGCTATTACCCTCACCAGTATCGGCTTAGTCTACTCTCAATTGGGAGAAAAACAGAAAGCGCTAGAGTATTACAGCCATTCCCTGCCCCTGAGACGGGCAGTAGGCGATCGCGCTGGGGAAGCTACCACCCTCAACAACATCGGCACTGTCTACGCACAATTGGGAGAAAAACAGAGAGCGCTAGAGTATTACAACCAGTCCCTGCCTCTAAGTCGGGCAGTAGGCGATCGCGGGGGGGAAGCTGCCACCATCAACAACATCGGCTTAGTCCACTCAGATTTGGGAGAAAAACAGAAGGCACTAGAGTATTACAGCCAGTCCCTTCCCCTATTTCGGGCCGTAGGCGATCGCGGCGGGGAAGCTACCACCCTCAGCAACATCGGCAGTATCTACTCAGATTTTGGAGAAAAGCAGAAAGCCCTAGAGTATTACAGCCAGTCCCTTCCCCTGAGTCGAGCATTAGGCGATCGCGGTGGGGAAGCTACCACCCTCAACAACATCGGCGGTATCTACTATGGTTTGGGAGAAAAACAGAAAGCGCTAGATTATTTCAGCCAGTCCCTGTCTCTAAATCGGGCAGTAGGCGATCGCACACAGGAAGCTGGCACCCTCAACAATATCGGTGGTGTCTACGATGATTTGGGAGAAAAACAGAAAGCGCTAGAGTATTACAGCCAGTCGCTTCCCCTGAGACGGGCAGTAGGAGATCGCAGCGGGGAAGCTACCACCCTCAACAACATCGGCAGTGTCTACGATGATTTGGGAGAAAAACAGAAAGCGCTAGAGTATTACAGCCAGTCCCTGCTCCTCTTGCGCGCAGTAGGCGATCGCGGCGGGGAAGCTACCACCCTCAACAATATCGGCACTGTCTACGCAAAATTGGGAGAAAAAAAGAAAGCCCTAGAGTATTACAGCCAGTCGCTTCCCCTGAGTCGGGCAGTAGGCGATCGCTCTGGGGAAGCTACCACCCTCACCAGCATCGGCGGTGTCTACGATGATTTAGGAGAAAAACAGAAAGCGCTAGAGTATTTGGGCCAATCGCTTACCCTGAGTCGGGCAATCGGCGATCGCAGCGGGGAAGCTGTCACCCTTTACAGCATGGCTTATGCCAAACGTGACCAAAACAATCTTACCGAAGCCCTCAACGACATTGAATCCTCTCTCAAAATAATCGAAAACCTCCGCACCAAAATTGCCAGCCCAGAACTTCGCCGCTCATACTTTGCGACAGTCCAGGACTACTACGAATTCTACATCAATTTGTTAATGCAACTGCATAAAACTAATCCTAAATCCGGTTACGATACAAAAGCATTAGAAGCCAGCGAACGTTCTCGCGCCCGTAGCCTCCTCGAACTCCTCCAAGAAAGTAACGCCAACATTCGCGAAGGCATTTCCCCCGATTTACTGCAACAAGAAAACAGCTTGCAACAGCAACTCGAAGCCATTGAAAAGCAGCGAATCGAAGCAATCAGCAGCCCCAACCCCAATCAAACTAAAGTCGATGAAATCGACAAACAGCGCCTCGCACTTTTGCAACAATATCAGCAACTTCAAACTAAGATTCGTACCGCCAGCCCCCGCTATGCTGCCCTCACCCAACCCCAACCTTTAACACTGCCAGAAATTCAGAAACAGATTCTCGATGACAACACGATTTTATTGCAGTATTCCCTCGGCAAAGACCGCAGTTATTTGTGGGTTGTGACATCAACAGGAGTAACCAGCTATGAATTACCAAAACAGGTTGACATTGAAACAGCAGCTAAGGACTTCCTAGAGGCAATAACTAGCCCAGTTTACAGAAATATTCCCCAAAAGGTTGCCCAAGCAAGTGCAAATCTGGGTCAAGTGATTTTACAACCCGCAGCAGCCCTATTAGGCAATAAACGCTTATTAATTGTTCCCGACGGCGTGCTGCACTATACTCCTTTTCAAGCTTTAACTCTTGCCAAAACCGCTGGAGAAAATACCAATGTTCCCTTAATTATCGAACATGAAATTATCACTCTGCCTTCTGCCTCAACTCTCGCCATTCTCCGGCAAAATTACGGAGATAGAAAACCACCAAGCCGAAATTTAGCAATTTTAGCCGATCCGGTTTTCAGTCCAGACGATGAAAGAATTAAAGGAAAAATCACCCAAGCAACAACAGAAAAATTAGAAGCAAATAACCTCGGTTTAAATCAATCGCTTCGTGCTTCTAATCGGCAATGGCCGCCCGAACGCCTACCATTTAGCCGCCAAGAAGCCCAAACAATATCCAGCTTATTCCCCTCAGATTCTATCCGTCAAAAGATTGATTTTGATGCCAATCGCACTACTGCTACTGACGGCAGTTTAGCTAATTATCAAATCGTTCACTTTGCCACCCACGGCATAGCCAACAGCAAAAATCCCGAACTGTCAGGAATTGTGATGTCTACCGTAGATGACAAGGGCAATCTTGTCAATGGTTTTTTGCGCCTCACGGATATTTTCAACTTGAAACTGTCAGCAAATTTAGTGGTTTTAAGTGCTTGTCAGACGGGAAAGGGACAGAATATTAAAGGCGAAGGAATGGTGGGATTGACGAGGGGTTTTATGTATGCGGGGGCGCAGCGGGTGGCGGTGAGTTTGTGGAATGTGGATGATGAAGGAACTGCTGTGTTAATGCAAAAGTTTTATCAAAAAATGGTGCAACAAAAGTTAGCGTCGGCGGCAGCTTTGAGGGCGGCGCAGATGGAAATGATGCAGCAGGAAAAATGGAAATCTCCTTATTATTGGGCTGCTTTTACCTTGCAAGGGGAGTGGAAATGATATACAGGACTTTTGCTGGTAAGTAAGTACATAACCCTTCTAGGGACAGGGCAATGCCGATTGGTGTCAACTTAACGTTAAATTGGTAGTCCGATAGTCCGATAGTCCGACAGTCCGACAGTCCGACAGGGAATGAATTCCCTGTCTAATAGCTAAAGTCCTCTGAAGAGGACTAATGAGTTTAAAAATTCGGCGTTGCTGAATACAGGTAGGAATTCAGATTTCCCAATTGCTATAAGACAAGTCGGGTGAGTTTTGCAACATCAAGCGAAAAGTTGATTCCTACCGTGAATCAGCAACGTCAAAAATTCTTCTTCTCAGTCCTCTTTGAGAGGACTTTCGCTATGAGACAGGGAATTCATTCCCTGGCGGACTACCGGGTGGGCGGGCTGACAGCTTAAGTTTACACCAATGGTCGAAGAGCCCGGAACGGGCAAGATGCCCGTTCCACAAAGAATGAGTTTTCTTGTGGGGTGGGCATCTTGCCCGCCCATAAAAGGGTTTATCGCCCGCTAGCTAAAGCCTCCCGCAATTTGCGGCCCCGCGATTTATCCCGAAGTTCGGGAGTCGCCATCCGCAACACAAAATCCAGCAACCAAGGCGCAATTCGGTGACACCAAACTGCTAGATGACTTTGCCATCCTACCAAGATTTCCGGCGCATCTTTGTGCAATCCCGCGACAAGTGCTAGGGCAACTTTTTCGGGAGTTGTGGGCACTACCCAGCGGAATTGCTCTAAGTCTCGCACCATGTCGGTATCTGTTAGGGATGGCAGCAAAGCTGTGACTCGAACATTGTACTGAGTTAACTCGCTGCGTAAAGCTTGGGTGAATCCCAAAATGGCAAATTTGGTAGCAGAATAAGTCGCCATTGTGGGAGCGGCAATTTTTCCCATTAAGCTCGAAACATTGACGATGGTTCCCTCTTTTTGAGTCGCCATTCGCCGAGCTATCAAGCGGGTAATTGTGTAGGTTCCGAGCAAATTTAAGGCGATTTCTTCCTCGATTAACGGCAGCGGGGAACGCAAGAATGATGCTTGGTGCGCGACGCCTGCACAGTTGACTAGCAGGTGAATCGGGCCGCAATCTCGCCAAGCTTGGGCGATCGCAATATTCACCGCTACTGACTGAGTTAAATCCAAAGCTAACGGCACTACTTCTGTGCCAAAAACATCGATTTCCTCTGCCAGTTCAATTAATTGCTTGCGGTTGCGCGCCACAATCAACAAGCGTTTGACTCCTTGTCTCGCTAATTCCAGGGCGATCGATCGCCCAATTCCGCGCGAAGCTCCTGTAACAAGAGCTGTTTTTCCTTGAAGTTGCATAGATTAAACCTTTTGGTAGATGCTCACCGCGGCACGGAGTTATCAGTTGTGAGTTGTGAATTATTAGTTATGAGTTGAATATTTTGGCGGTAACAACTCATAATTCATAATTTGGGGAAAGGCTATCTTGTTCCGATAGACCTCATTTACTTGTGGGGTTAACTCAAAACCAAAAACTGTTGAATCGCTAACGTGCGCGTGAGTTGAACTAAACTTTGGGTTTGCCAGAAATCAGTCAATTATCTGGTCATTTAACCTCATTCAAGCAGACAAACCTGAGATGGGCAAACCTAGTCGAGAATCATGTCAAAGCGGGCTTTATTACCGCTTTTTCTTCAGTCTGCAGAGGCGGACTTTGCCTGTGTAGCCGCGAATTTATTCGCCGGGTATTGGTTTCCTTCAGTCTGCAGAGGCGGACTTTGCCTGTGTAGCTGCGAATAAACTGGCCGGGAATATTCGCCCGGATGGGTTATTCGCCAGGGCTTAATTACCCCTCTTTTTTTAGTCCGCAGAGGCAGACGATATCCTGTGCCGGCGCGACTTACAATCGCCGGGGATTCGTGCGAATTGGCACAGGATAATTGAGCAATGCAGATTATCAATTCCACACCTCCTAGATATGAGAATTTCCTATCTACACACACCTTAACAACTTGACAGAGAAGCGGCAACAATTTTTAATAAATCTTCCGCAACACTTCTTTACAATTTTCTCAGACTGCCGATTTCCAAGTGCCGTGAAAGCCCAAAGGTATGACACCAGGCAATTCTAGCTTGCAAATAGGTTCGCGGGAAAGTCCGTCGCTGTCAAATATCCAGACTTCGCTGCTATCAGAATTGCCGTCATAAATAACTGTTACTATCCAACCTTTCTCCGAGGAAATATCTGGAACGTAGATGGGCTCTGCGGGATAGCGATTTTCGCCACAGTCGGCAATTGTGAGATTGCGGCTTTGCGTGTCGAAACGGGCGATCGCACCATAACGTTCCGGTACAATATCAACGTCAGGCCGATACATTGCCAGATAAATATATCGTGCGTCTTGCCCTATTTCGGCAGCAGGTACAACCGGAAACTCACAAGGTTTATCCAACAATTCTTCTATTCCTGTCACTTTCGCCGTCAGAGGATTGAGATGCACTCGGCAAAGAGTACCCTCCGCATCGGTGCTAGTTTCACCAGTCGGTACTTCTTTCAGTCGCTGATTAGTTTGAAAGTCAGCGAAGCGCACAAAATCTACCGCCACCGAACCATCTTCCTTGACAAAACCGTTAGCAAAATGCCACTGATACCAAGGTTCGGTTTCGCCGCGACTAACTAAAGATAGAGTTTCCGAGTCAATAACTAATATCTGCGTTCCTAACTCCGGTTTCCATTCAAAAGAGTCGCCGAAACTGCTAATTCCAGCTAACACGGGCAAAAATTTTACTCGTACTGGCGGCACAAAAAATATTAGATACTTCCCAGCCAGAACAAAATCGTGAATCAGGGGAATTCCATCTAAAGCAACAGTTGCTTGTTGCACAATTTTGCCTGTAGGATCGCTTTTATACAGATTCAACTTTGTACTGGCACCCGGTGTAGTTCCAAAGTTAAAAATATTGCCAGTAATCGGGTCGCGCTTGCAGTGAGCGGAATAAGAAGATCCACTCTCTAAACTTCCTAAATCGTCCGTTCCGCGAGTTTCCAGAGTTTGCAAATCGAGGCTGTGAGGCAAGCCGCCTTCCCACAATGCCAAAAGGCGATCGGGCAAAGCTAAAACAGAAGTATTGGCAGCATTTTTAACAGTTTTAGTCCACCGCAACCACACAGGGCCCGGTGCTGTCATGCCATAATTACTGTAGAGAAATTTATCAGCTTTTTCTTCAGCTAGATATCCCGCTGTTTTCACGTAGCGATAAACAGCCGTAGCACCGACATCGGTAAAATGTACTGCCAAAATTGCACCGTCGCCATCAAACCAGTGTCCCGCAGCAACACCGCCACGTTCCAAACGTCCGGGCCCGTTGCGGTAAAGACTGCCGCGCAATCCTTCGGGAATTTTACCGCTTTTAACCGATAGCTGAGTCAGCGGAAACTCTGCAGCCGGACGCGCTAAAGATTTAGCCCAAGATTTTTTAGCGGAGATTTTAGTGTCGGTTTTCATTGTAAACTCGCAATTTTAAACTGATATGACAGAAATTTTGCTATACAATTATAGCAAAAATTACCTAACACCTATGACTCTCCGCCGCCGCGCTCTGCTCAGAAGTTTTGGGCTGACTGCTATTGGTACTCAGCTTTTGCCACTCGCCCAAACTAACCTATCTCCCAAAAGTGCGATCGAGCCGCGCCGCCTGCAAGTCGGCGATACTGTAGCTTTAATCAATCCTGCCGCTTTCAACTACGAAAAAGAAGTGCAGCCATTTTTTAAAGTTCTCGATAACCTGGGTTTAAAAGTTAAATTGGGAGAGCATTTTTACGATCGCTACGGCTATTTAGCAGGCAAGGATGCCGATCGCGCCGCCGATGTCAACGCAGCCTTTGCCGATGACTCAGTGCAAGCTATTTTTACCGGGATGGGCGGCTGGGGCTGTGCTCGGATATTGCCGATCCTGGATTACAATATTATCCGCAATAACCCCAAAATTATTATGGGATTCAGCGATATTACCGCGCTGTTATTGGCGATTTATGCTAAAACTAATATGGTTACTTTTCACGGCCCTTTAGGTGTGTCAACTTGGAGTCCATTCACAGTAAATTACGTCAAGAAAGTTTTGTTTGACGGAGGCTCTGTGACCATGCAAAACTCCCAAACCGTGCAAGTTCAAACAATCGGGGGCGGAACAGCTAGGGGAAAACTAATCGGTGGAAATTTATCAGTAATAGCAGCAATGGTGGGTTCTGCATATTTACCGCAGTGGGAAAATAGTATTTTGTTTGTTGAGGAAGTTGGCGAAGAAGTTTATCGCATCGATAGAATGTTGACGCAGCTTAAATTAGCGGGCATTCTTGATAAAATATCAGGTTTTATTTTCGGACAGTGTACCAAGTGCGAAGCTGAAAAACCCCAAGAGTCCCTAACCTTACCTCAAGTCTTGTCCGACCACATTCGCCCTTTGAAGATTCCCGCGTGGTACGGTTCAATGGTGGGACACATCCGGGAGCAGTTCACTTTGCCGATCGGTCAAGAAGTCGAAATCGACGCTGACTCTGGTACAATTAAATTGTTAGAATCCGCTGTCAGCTAAATCTTGAACTGTTCTGGATATTACCGAGGCAGAGCCTCTGGATCTGCTTTCCCAGGCAGAGCCCGGGAACGAGAAATAAATTTAAACACAAAATCAGAAATATCGTGAAAAAAGCTGAACAATTAATTAAACCCTTAACAGTAATAATCTTGACAATTCTTTGCCTGTTGCCACTCAATGCCTGTGCAGCAGCAAGTAAAACCGCCAACAGCGACTCCATTTATCAGCAGCGAACAGTCCACAATCCCGACGGAATCGGCAAATTTTACATGGGTCGAGAAATTGCCCAAGTCATGGGATATCAAGGCGCTAGTTGGCTAGAAAGACCGTCTCGCGGCATGGAAGAAAAATCAGCTCGATTAGTCAATAATCTCGATTTAAAACCAACCGATATTGTAGCCGACATTGGAGCAGGAACAGGATATTTTAGCTTTCGCATCGCTCCCTTAGTTCCAGAAGGAAAGGTTTTAGCAGTTGACGTGCAGCCGGAAATGATTAATTTTCTAGAATTGAATAAACAAGAAAAAAATATCGCTAACGTTGAGCCAGTTTTGGGAAGTATCGACAATCCGAATTTACCGGAAAACAGCGTAGATTTAGTTTTGATGGTCGATGCTTATCACGAATTTGCATATCCCAGAGAAATGATGCAAGGAATTGTGAAAGCACTCAAACCGGGAGGCCGCACGGTATCGATCGAGTATCGGGGCGAAAACCCGCTGATTCCCATTAAAGGTTTGCACAAAATGACGCAGAAGCAGGTGAAAAAAGAAATGGCCGCCGTAGGTTTAGTATGGAAAGAGACAAAAGATATCTTGCCCCAGCAGCATTTGATGGTGTTTGAGAAAAAATCTCAAATTTAGCCGGGAAACAGAGCGATTCTTTACCATTTTTACTCATTTTTGTCAAGGTACAAAAGACGTATTTTTGAGGCGCGCGGGCGATCGGTCAAACATACTAAGCCTTAAGTAACCCTTAAGAGAGACATTTTACTAAAAATACCATTTACAATTAAAAATTGATAACCCAGAGGCGCTTCCTTCATTTTTCAAGCGAAGAAGTGTCGCTATTAAGAAGTACCAGCGTGAACATTCCAAGTTCCATCCTCACCATGCTCGCCGGCATCGGAGTGACTCTGATCAGTCTCTGGTACGGGCAGAATCACGGTTTGATGCCGATCGCCGCCTCTGACGAAGCATCCCAGATAGACGGACTATTCAATACAATGATGACCATTTCCACTGGACTATTTATCATGGTCCAGGGAATTCTCATCGTTGCTGCAATTAAATATCGCCGCCGTCAAGGAGACAACACAGACGGGCCGCCTTGGCATGACAACTTTCCCTTAGAAATTCTTTGGACAGCCGTGCCGGCGGTGATTATTTTAGGAATCGGAGTCTACAGTTTTGAGATTTACAACTCAATGGGAGGCCTCGATCCGATGGGCAATCACGACCACGGCACGATGCAAGCGCACTCTAAAATGCGGGGAAGTGCGATCGCAGCCACACTCTCAGATACACCCCAAAACGCCCCTCAAATTCCGTCTAGAAAACTTGTTGCTTTAGGCGTAGGCGCTTCCCCAGAAAATGAAGACAAACCAGCAGACTTAGTTGTAAATGTCACAGGTTTGCAGTACGCCTGGATTTTTAGCTATCCAGAAAGCGGCGTTAGTTCTGGCGAACTGCATATGCCACTAAACCGCGACGTACAGCTAAATATCTCTGCTCAAGACGTGCTGCACGCATTTTGGCTGCCAGAATTTCGCCTCAAACAAGATGCAATTCCTGGGCGGCCGAGCGAACTGAGATTTACACCAACTAAAACCGGCGAATACCGGGTTGTTTGTGCTGAATTGTGCGGCGCTTATCACGGAGCGATGAAAGCTGTAGCAGTCGTTCACACGCCCGAAGAATTCGACGGTTGGCTGCAAAGCCAGCAAGTTGCTAGCAGTCAAAACTTAGAGCAAGCAGTTGCAGTCAATCCTGGGGAATTGTCAGACGGAGAATTTTTGGCTCCCTACGTCAGGGAAATAAAAATTAATTCCGAAACCCTAGAACAACTTCACCCAACTCATCACTAAAAATAGTCATTAGTTCCTGGCACTGGGTCTTCGATCCTTAGCTAATAACTAATGACTAATAACTAATGACTAATAACTATGACACAAGCACAGTTCCAAGAAAGTGCAAACACTGAGGCTCGCGGAACAGCGCCCGCCGATAGACATTGGCGCGACTACTTCACTTTTAATACCGACCACAAAGTCATCGGTATTCAATACCTAGTCACAACATTTATTTTCTATCTAATCGGCGGCGTGATGGCAACTTTGGTGCGAACAGAACTCGCCACCCCCGACTCCGATTTTGTCACCCCCGAACTCTACAACAGTTTATTTACGGTTCACGCGACGGTGATGATCTTCCTGTGGATCGTACCCGCCGGAGCCGGATTTGCTAACTTTTTGATCCCCTTAATGATCGGGGCCAAAGACATGGCATTTCCCCGGCTGAATGCCGTTGCCTTTTGGATGATTCCCGTAGGTGGCGTGTTGCTGTTGAGCAGTTTTTTGGTAGGAGCTCCACAGGCTGGTTGGACATCCTATCCGCCTTTGAGCTTAGTTACTGCTCAAGCGGGGGAAGAAATTTGGATTCTCAGCGTTTTGATTCTGGGAACTTCTTCGATTTTGGGGGCGGTGAATTTTGCCATTACCATCTTCACCATGCGCGTTCCGAGCATGGGTCTCAATGATATGCCCTTGTTTTGTTGGGCGATGATTGCGACTTCAGCGCTGACTTTGATTGCTACTCCAGTGTTAGCCGCAGCTTTGATTTTGCTGTCGTTTGACTTGTTAGCGGGGACGGCATTTTTTAACCCGACCGGCAACGGCGATCCCATCGTCTACCAGCATTTATTCTGGTTTTATTCGCACCCGGCAGTTTACATTATGATTATGCCCTTTTTTGGGGTGATTTCAGAAGTTTTGCCGGTGCATTCCCGCAAGCCAATTTTTGGTTATTTGGCGATCGCCTATTCCAGTCTCGCAATCAGCTTTTTAGGGTTGATCGTGTGGGCGCACCATATGTTTACCAGCGGCACCCCCGGCTGGCTGCGGATGTTTTTTATGATCACGACTATGATCATCGCCGTACCAACAGGGATTAAAATATTTAGCTGGTTGGCAACAATTTGGGGAGGCAAACTCCGGCTTGTCAGCGCGATGCTATTTGGGATGGGTTTTATCTCAACATTTGTCCTCGGCGGCATCACCGGGATCATGGTGGCTTCCGTACCTTTCGACATTCACGTTCACGACACTTATTTTGTCGTCGCTCACCTACACTACGTGCTATTTGGCGGCTCAGTGTTTGGAATTTACGCTGCTTTTTACCACTGGTTCCCCAAAATGACGGGGCGGATGATTAATGAATTTTGGGGTAGAGTTCACTTTGTTTTAACTTATGTTGGCTTTACTGTAACTTTCCTGCCGATGCACGCTTTAGGTATGCAAGGAATGCCTCGGCGGGTAGCAATGTACGACCCGAAATTTACCACAATTAATGTCATTTGTACTGTCGGTGCTTATATGCTGGCAGTGTCTACAATCCCGTTTATCATTAATGTGATTTGGAGCTGGAGGTACGGCCCGAAAGCAGGTGACAATCCTTGGCAAGCTTTGAGTTTGGAATGGATGACGACTTCGCCACCCCCGATCGAAAATTTTGAAGGAGTGCCGGTATTGGCAACGGGGCCTTACGATTACGGCATGGAAAAAATTCAGAATACAGGGGAACGTCTCAGACTTAAGTTGAGGGAAAATGCCACTCGCAACGCCCAGAAAACAGGTATTCCTGTTGCGGAGGCTCAAGCTTCAACTTTCTTTGGCGGTACTGCCACTTTGGTCGCTCCTGAATCAGAGATAGATGTTGATTCTCCTGCTGATGAAAGTCAAGATGGCGAATAGTTATTAGTCATCAGGCATTAGTCATTGGGCATTGTTGACGGTTGACGGTTGACTGTTGACTGTTAACTAATGACTAATGACTAATGCCAACTGACAACTGACAACTGACAACTGACAACTGACTTCTTCATTACCAATTTCTTATGCAAATTCCAGCGATCGATCCGACAAAAACAGCCCTAAATTACCACCACGAGGGCGAAGTAGAAGCACACGGTGTCGAGCATCCCGACCACCGAATGTTAGGTGTAATTGTGTTCCTGTGCGCTGAAGGCATGATATTTTTCGGTATGTTTGCCGCGTATTTGATTTATCGGGCGATGGCCCCCGTGTGGCCTCCTGAAGGTACGCCAGGGCGAGAGTTATTGCTGCCGGGAATCAATACGGTAATTCTGATTGCTAGCAGTTTTGTGATTCACAATGCTGATACTGCAATCAAAAAAAATGATGCCACCGGAATGCGGAATTGGTTGCTCGTAACTATTGCTATGGGTGCAGTTTTCTTGGCAGGTCAGGTTTACGAATACACTCATTTAGAGTTTGGCTTGACGACGAATTTGTATGCCAGTTGCTTTTACGTTTTGACTGCTTTTCACGGCTTGCACGTTACGTTTGGAGTGCTGCTGATGGCGGGGGTGGTGTGGCGATCGCGCGCGCAAGGCCATTATTCTAGCGAGCACCACTTTGGAATCGAAGCGACTGAGATTTACTGGCACTTTGTCGATGTGATTTGGATTGTTTTGTTTTTGCTGCTGTATATTTTGTGACGCCTAGGTTCTGCTTGGAGGCCCCCTTTTTTAGGGGGTTTTTTTTGTGCAGAAGTAGGCTCGACCTTCATTCACATGAATCAAAGCGGATCGCGCTATAGCGGTTCTCAAGCGTGGTGAGGTATGCCCTATGCCCTATGCCCTATGCCCTATGCCCCATGCCCCATGTTACTGAGAAAGGCTATAAACTAAAAGTAGCAATTCTCCTATCCAGCAGCATTGAGAAAATTATGCAGTGCGAATTGTGCGATCGACAAATGGAAGCATTAACCGCCCATCACCTCATCCCCAAACAAAACACCAAGCGGAAAAACGAAGATCCCAGCCCGACAATCGACATTTGCTCCGCCTGTCACCGCCAAATTCACTCTCTCTTTGACAACAAACACCTCGCCCAAGAGCTCAACACCCTGGAAAAGCTCAAAAATAACCCTGAACTCCAGAAATTTGTCTCTTGGATTAAGAAACAAAAAACCGACAAACGCATTCAAGTACGCGGCAAAAAAGCTCGATCGTAGGGTCAGAAATTAGGTATATATTCCTGGACGCAGTTACTGTCTGAGGTCCGGTTTCTTCATTAATTTTTCATTCCCTAACCCAAAATTTAACATATAAACCCGGTTTGTTTGCGTAAATCCTACTATCATAAAACTTCATTAAGATTGTAAGCATCAATAAACAATGGTAGTACCATATAGTCAAGAAAGTAAAATAAAAACTTGTTGCGCTAGTTAAAAAATGGAGAGTCGGGATGCAACTAGCAGAGAGGCACATCATTAAATCTACGGAACACCGTTTCGCCCAGATTGATGAATTAGCTTTTAAATCCAAGAATCTCTACAATGCCGCTAACTACGTCATTCGTCAGAGTTTTGTCTATGGATGGGGTTACATTAATTACAACGAGATGAACCGTTTAATGAAGTCTCATCAAGCCTACAAGGTTTTGCCAGCCAAGGTAAGTCAACAAATCTTGATGATATTGGACAAGAACTGGAAATCGTTTTTTGAAGCTGTCAAAGCTTACAAAGTTGATTCCTCTAAATTTACTGGTCGCCCGAAACTACCGAAGTACAAAGATAAAGTCAAGGGTCGAAATATTCTTGTCTATACGATTCAGGCGATTAGTAGCAAGGAATTGAAGAAAGGAGTTATTAAGCTTTCGGGTACAGAAATCTCAATAAAAACCCAAATAAAACCCGATCGAATTTGCCAAGTTAGGCTGGTTCCCAAATGTGATTCCTATGTAATTGAGGTAATTTATAATGAACCGGAGTCCACCGTCGAACAGATTCAAACAGAAGCAGTAGCTAGTATCGATTTGGGACTAAATAATTTAGTGGCGTTAACTTCAAATCAGTCGAGTTTTACCCCTCTCCTGATTAACGGGCGACCATTGAAATCGATCAATCAGTTCTACAACAAGCGTAAGGCAAAACTACAATCTCAATTGAAAGGAAGTAGCAAGACATCATCCCGTATTCAACGCCTAACTCGTTGTCGCAATCAAAAAGTAGATAATTACTTGCACTCCTCCAGCAGGCTTATAATTAATCTTCTCGTCGCACGAAAGATTGGGACGCTAATAATTGGAAAAAACCTACAATGGAAGAGCGAGATTAGCTTAGGGAAGCAAACCAATCAGAACTTCGTAAGTGTTCCTCATTCCCGATTAATTGAAATGTTGGAATACAAAGCTGAATTGGTTGGGATAAGGGTGATTGTGCAAGAAGAATCCTATACTTCTAAATCGAACTTTCTAGCTTTAGACCCAATCCCTGTTTATGGGAAGACTGGCGCTAATGATGTCGAATTTAGTGGCAAGCGAATTAAGAGAGGATTGTACAAAACATCGGTCGGTCAATTAATCAATGCGGATATTAACGGATCTTACAATATTTTGAGAAAAGCAATCCCAAATGCGTTTAGCAATGGGATAGGGAGCTGCGTAGTTCAGCCAAGGCGGGTCAATCCGCTCGAAGTGAAAGTGAAAGGGGAGGGACTTAATGCCTCCCATGTCATGTCATAAATGACTATACTTTTACCAGCTATAGTGATTTACTTATTCGTAACAAGCTGCCAACAATTATCATGAACCTCACCTCCCTCGAACTCGCAAAAGACCGAGCGCGCATCTTCAAAAACTACCTCCAAATGCAAATAGATGCCCAAGCTAACATCAACAAACTAGCTTTTTTAGACCGGGGCATTGAAAAATCCCCTTACCAACAAGAAATTAAAAACTATCCCGATTATCTCAAACAGAAACCCGACGGCTTAAAAGTAATTAGCTCTATTCCCGGCCCCAATAATCCCCTCAAACCTACCCCGTTTCCCAGCCTGGGAGAACTACCTCAAATTAACTCTCAAGCTTTAAATTTTTTGCACGCAGATATTAAGGAAGCCTGCGTTTGCATTGGTACTTTTGTAGACGGCAAAATTCAGGCGCAGTGGCTGGGAAAAAACGCACTTACCAAAGCTGAGCAGTGGAGTGCCACTAAAATTATCCCACTCCTTAATATCGTCAGTCAAGTAAATAGCAAATATCCCGACTGCGACATTGACAACTGCGTTGTTAGAGATGGCAACGGGCTAAGACACGATTTTTACTTTTACGATGTAGCAAAAGACATGATTAGCTATGCCTCAAATATAGGTAGTTCAAACTCCTTAGCTGCGATGTTCAAACGCTTCGATACTCGCATAGGATTAGAGCAATGGCTGAAGAGCGCTACTGGCAATAATGACCTAATTTTTCGCGGCGATTACGGCGAAAATCCTTATCACAACAACCCAAAAATCTTCGATCTCACCAAAAAACAAGTGCTGCTAAGTGCGGCATTAAACAGTACCAAACAAAGTAATACCGTATCTGCTTATGATTTGACCAGGCTAATTTCCATGTTAGGATGGCACTTCCACATCGAACAGCGATCGCGCATGAAAGCATCTCAGTGGAACAGCTTAGAAAGCATTGTCAGAGCAATGGGACATGACAGCGCTCGATATGTGGACGTAGCAATTAAAACTTTGGGGATGGATAGCCTTATCACTTCTCCAGTAATTATCTCAAAATTGGGTTACGGACTCAGCTCGATCAGGGGAACCCTAGAAACAGTTTATGTGGCTTTAGTGCGGTTTGTTGACGAGCGGCCGAAAGCGGCGGGAAAGCCGGCAAAACTCAGAACTTTAGCCATGAGTTTGCGGGCAGAAAAACCTGTAGGCGGTTCCAGCAGTGTCGATCGCCTAGCGATCGAACTCGACGCCAGATTTTGCGCCGAAGTCACGGAAATTCTCCGCCGGTTGTTTGCGGAAGAATTTTAAACGAGGGCGATCGACTACTTAGAAAGTCGGTGAAACTTGCGATAAAGCATCCTCTCCACCGGCTTTCCTCCCCGCAAATGTTGCTCAGTTATGGCCGCAACTTCTTCAGGGCAAACACCATTGTACCAAACCTCTTCTGGCAGCACCAATACCATCGGCCCGTTGCCGCACTGTCCCAAACAACTGCTAGCAACCACTTCAACTTCTGAGGGCGACAATTGCTGAAAAGCTGCCAGTACCTTTGCTGAATTTTGCTTGCGACAAGTGCGGTTCTGGCAAACGAGAACTTGTCTAGAAGATTGGATAATTTTCATATTTTTTAGTTGACAGTCGGCTGAATATATGCTACCTTTTTATCATGGGAATAGGTGTAGCCATATATGCCCAGATTGTAGGAAAGTCGTTAAAAACTTTGGACGGGCTAGAAGCCCATCCCACAACTCATTAAACTTGAATTGCATTCAATCGCTTTGAATTCCTCAAATTATCGTGGCGTGGGCGTCCCGCCCGCCCGAAAAATACAATTTAGATGCGGGACAGCTTAAGACTTCAGCGCACCCTACGGTTAATCTGGTGACAAACCTTTGGAAGCCAACCATTGTCGATCGAACAAACGCGACTGATACCGAGCCCCGCCGTCGCAGAGTACCGTAACAATCGTATGTCCCGGCCCCATTTGCTTCGCTAAAGCCACAGCCGCCCCCACATTAATCCCCACAGAACCGCCCATAAACAGCCCTTCTTTCCTCAGCAGTTGGTAAATCACGCGGACAGCTTCCGTATCGTGAATTTGGATGGCGTCATCTACCGGGGCATTCTCCATATTTGCAGTGACGCGGGTAGTGCCAATTCCCTCAGTAATCGAACTACCTTCAGTCTTAATTTCCCCAGTTTTGAAATAACTGTAAAGCCCGCTGCCCATCGGGTCTGCCAAGACAATTCTAACAGCAGGATTTTTTTCTTTCAAAAACATTCCTACCCCAGCAAAAGTGCCGCCAGTACCAGTAGCTGTTACCCAAGCATCAATTTTCCCGTTTGTTTGTTCCCAAATTTCCGGCCCAGTTGTCTCGTAATGAGCTCGGCGATTGGCTAAATTGTCAAACTGATTTGCCCAGACTGCATTCTCCATTTCCTCCGCCAATCTTCCCGACAATTTGACATAATTATTCGGGTCTTTGTAAGGAACAGCGGGAACAGTCCGAACTTCAGCGCCCAAGGTTTTCAAAGCATCGATTTTTTCTTGAGATTGGTTATCGGGAATCACAATCATACATTTGTAACCTTTAGCGTTGCAAATGTGGGCCAAACCGATGCCAGTATTGCCCGCAGTGCCTTCAACAACAGTGCCGCCCGGTTTCAGCAAGCCTTTTTCTTCTGCATCTTTGATGATGTATAAAGCAGCCCTATCTTTTACAGAACCGCCGGGATTGAGAAACTCTGCTTTACCGAGAATTTCGCAGCCAGTTTCATCGCTGAAGCTGTTTAAGCGAATTAGTGGTGTGTTGCCGATTGTGCCTACAAAGCCGTTTTTAATATCCATATTTTTTGCGTGTGTGTATCCTATAGCAATCCTAAATCATTCTCATAATTATTGTAGGGGCAATCCGACCCCTACTCCCCGTGGTTGCCCGATAGATAGGGGGTAGGCACGGGGAGTAGGGGTAGCACTACCCCTACAAATTTATCTGAATCATTTAGGATTGCTATATTATTAATTTTTACAAGAAGTTGATATTTATTGCTACCAGTTCTACCAAATCTTGCTCATATTGAGTATGAATCCCGGCAAAACGGGGTCGCTGCTAACGGTAGCAGGATTCTCCAAACATTCCTCTGGCAAACCAGGACGGTAAATATAAACTCTGCGATTTTTTCGGTCAATCAACCAGCCTAACTGCACTCCGGGTTCTCTCATATATTCTTGCATTTTTTCTTGCAAGGGCTTGAGATTGTCAGAAGCCGACCTGAGTTCTACTACAAAATCCGGGCAAATAGGGGCAAATTTTTGCTTTTGTTCTAGTGACAAAGCATTCCATCTTTCCAATTTTATCCAAGCAGCATCCGGCGACTTTTGGGCACCTGTGGACAGAGTAAATCCTGTACTCGAAGTAAACGCTAAACCAGTACCATTTTGTTCTGCCCAAACCCACAGCGGCCCAAATATATTACCTTCTCGGTTTCCCGTCTCCGAACCAGTAGGGGGCATAATTAGCAATTCTCCCGATTTGTTGCGTTCAATTCGTAACTCACTATTGATTTGACAGAACTCGAAAAACTCGTCGTCTGTCATTTGCAATTTTGGCGGTATTCGCAACACAATTGTTGATGACAGCATTTGGCCTTTCCTCCAATCTAAAGTGTTTACACAAGATTGCACAATTTCTTTGTTTGTAGTTAGCACTTGAGTGCTCAAAAATCAGGATTAAGGACTCAAGTCCTAGCTACAAGCTGGTGTGTGATAAATTCCAGTTGTATCGGAATGATTAAACCACAGAGGGCACAGAGGACACAGAGAAAGAGAAGAGAGAGATAATAATTCCGATGTCAACGGATTTGATATTACGTGCGAATTATAGAGGTAAGGTGTGCAGTGCACACCTTACCTAATTAGGTTCTGCGTCCAGGAATGCTAAACCTATTTATTCGGCTGAGGAGTCATCCGCAAATAAGGCTTAATCGGCGTATAACCTTTAGGAAATTTCTCTTCCAACTCTTTCGGGTCGGTAATCGAAGGTACGATGACGCAATCGTCGCCGTCTTTCCAATCAACCGGAGTCGCAACGCTGTATTTGTCGGTAAGTTGCAAGGAATCAATTACTCGCAAAATTTCATTAAAATTCCGACCAGTGCTCGCCGGATAAGTAATGCTCAAACGCAATTTCTTTTCCGGGTCAATCACAAAAACTGTGCGGATTGTTAAGTTGTTTAGCGAGTTGGGATGGATCATGTCGTAAATGTCGGAGACTTTACGATCGCCATCTGCTAAAATCGGATAATTGAGGGTAACATTTTGAGTTTCCTCAATATCTTTAATCCAGCCCATGTGAGAATCCACATCATCGACGCTGAGGGCAATGGTTTTGACGCCCCGCTTTTCAAATTCAGACTTTAGACGGGCCACTGCACCGAGTTCTGTGGTGCAAACTGGAGTATAGTCTTTCGGGTGAGAAAATAACACGACCCAGCTATCGCCAGCCCAGTCGTAGAAATTGATTTCGCCTTCAGACGAAGCTTGGGTAAAGTTGGGAACTGTGTCGCCTAATCGCAGAGTCATAACGGATTTCCTCTAATTTTATTTAAGGACTGTTCCTTATCATCCCATAATTGCCCGGTTTCTCGATCGAGCTGTAAAGGATTCTAAACTTTTTGGTCGATCGATCGGCAATTCCACTACTGTAATGTATGTGTGGCTTATACCGCTAAATTTTCTTGCTATGCTTTACTTTTTGCTTAAGGCAATACAGCCTATTTTAGTCCCGCTGTGTTTTGTGTCCGCCTGGGGCATAGTTTTTTTGCTGTGTTTGAGTGTCGGGCGTACTGTCACCGACTCCATGCGCCGAGCTCAGCGGATGCACCAAATCCCTTGTGCTAACTGCGTATTTTTCACCGGCGACTACCACCTCAAGTGTCCCGTTCAGCCTACTATAGCTTTATCTGAAGATGCGATCGACTGTCCTGATTATCGAGGGCATTCGGGAATTTACGGTTAAAAAATCCGGCCGCCGCTTTACATATTTCTTAACATCTCTTGCTCTTTCAATTAAACTTAAGTTGTGGTAAAGAGATTTTAAGGAGCAAAACTTAAGTGCCAAATAGTTTCCCAAACTTATCCACAGTTGAGCGCTGAGAGAAAGTTCTATGTGGAAAGTGGCAGAGTTCGCACGCATTAGTAGGAGTCCTCATGTTCGTTAGTTACGGCGCCTTTGAAAGTGAAGGCAAGTTAATCCCTGACAGAACACTCTTGAACCAGCGCATTTACTCAGAAAGTCAGTTTACAAAAATTGGTCATACTTAACTTGACTGATTAACATTTTGGGCAGTATGATTACACCAATGCCTACAAAAGGCTTAATTATCTGGTTTGTAAACCACGGTTTTGTCAAAACTGACCAGCCTGTTACAAGGTCGAACGGGAGTCCGCGCTTCGTTAAATTGGTTGAAAATAGTGGATGACTCATAGCTAAAAGCTTCAACCAATTAGGGTGGGCTACGCCCGAATTAACGCCTGTGGACAAGTTGCGGGCCGACTCCCTTGGATGAAACAGGAAGCAGACCCTTCAGAAGTAATTCTGATTGAATGGTGAGACTTAATAAGTTTAGCCAAGTTTTGTGTAGCAGAAATGCACATCGACGACGAAAATCAATTCGTGGAAGCCGGAGATGCAGTTTACATTCCCCCAAACGCCAAGCAGTTTATTTACAACTGTGGCACAAAGCCACTAATATTTATTTGTATTGTCGATCCCGCGTGGCGAAAGGAAGACGAGACAATTTTCCAGTAATTTTCTAGTTTTTCTCCTTGTATGCTTGTTACCAGGCTCTGCCCGGTAACGCATATCTAGAGGCTGTGCCTCTACTGAAAAAAACATCACAAACCGAAAATCTCTTTTAACAACAACTTTAACAACAACAGCACCCAGCCATATGTACCGAGTGATTTCCTCTTTTTTCAACTTCGATGTGGAGTTGCAATAATCCTCGGATTCATTTGCATTGCTCCCCTCTAATTAGTTGAGGAAGTATCAGCTTTGTTGGTGGGTGCTGCTATTGGTTTTTGATGAGACAGATGTGAGATTAAACAGCGTTTTTACTCCTTAGATTCTATTGTGAACTTCGCTGCGGTATCTAGATTTGGTATCTGTCGGAGAAGCTTTTTGTTCGCTTCATATTATTAATTTATCACCTTCTTCTAGAAGCGCAAGTACCTGCAACTAAACTTTACATTTTTAGAAGTAACTGCGGATAATTATGAAGTTAAATTAAGCATTGAGCTTTCTAGCTGCTCAGGTAAAATAGTAGAGTCCGGCTGTGCTTGCTGCTGCGAGAAACGGCATAATATCTGTATGAAAACAACCAAACTCATCAAACTATGCGCCTTGTCGCTGAGTATCTTTCTGCTGTGCAGCAGTGCAGTGACAGCCCAAACGACGGCGAACCCTCAACCTGGACAGACTTACACGAACCAAGAGATTCTGCAACAGTTGGTGAAGGCAAAAGTCGTGTATCTGGGAGAAACCCACGATAGCGCGGAAGACCACCAAGCTCAACTGGCGATTATCCGAGAAATGCAGCGGCAAAATCGGAAAATTGCGATCGCGATGGAAATGTTTCAGCGTCCCTTTCAAAGTGCGATCGACAACTACTTAGCAGGTAAACTGACTGAACAGCAATTAGTCGAGCAAACAGAGTACGATCGCAGATGGCGTTTTCCCTGGGAATCTTACGCCCCCATTTTGCGGTTTGCCAAAGAAAATCAACTACCCGTCCTCGCCTTAAATACACCATCCGAAGTAACGAGAAAAGTTGCCCGTCAAGGTTTAGAAAGCCTCACTGCGGAGGAAAAAAAGCACATTCCGCCAATATCCGAAATTCGCACCGACAACGCCGAATATCGGCAACTGCTGCTAGAAGTTTTCCAGCAACACCAAAAGGCAGCACAGGGAAATAGTACGGCTTTTGAAAGATTCTTGCAAGCCCAAGTTTTGTGGGACGAAACTATGGCGGAAAAAATAGCTGAATTTGTCCAAGCAAACCCCGACTATCAAGTTGTGGTGTTGGCGGGAAAAGGGCACATTATTTACGGTTACGGCATTCCCAGTCGCGTCGAGAGGCGTTTGGGAGTCGGGAATGTAAAAGTGCGATCGGTTTTATTCAATTACACTGAAAATCTTCCTTTGTCGGCAGATAGACCCATTGCTGACTTTGTTTGGAAGCATTGATTTGATATGATCTCAAAAATATAACCCACTAAGCCAGAGCGAGAACCAAATCGTGAAAGTCAAGCGTCTAAAAATGAACTCATTCCGAGGCATCAGCGATTTGACCCTGGAGTTTGATACAGATGAGCCGACCGTGTTCATCGGTATCAACGGTGTGGGAAAATCCAGCATACTTGAGTGTTTGGCTATTCTTCTCTCGTGGCTGACAAAGCGAATTCAAACTCCCAATAGTAATGGACGTTCTTTCAACGAAGATGATATCAAAAAAGGATGCAAAGAAACTCACAACGAAATTACAATTTCAATCAATGACTGGTCGGAAGTGGTATGGTCTTTAACCAAGGTCAGTAAAGGGCGAAGCAAGGATACTAGCAGCAACCTTGGGGAATTAAAAAGAGTTGTCGATCGCATACACAGTCAGTTAGAGGCTAATTCTTACGCAGCATTGCCTCTGGCTGTTTACTACCCAACTAACCGTGCCGTACTTGATATTCCTTTGAAGATTAGGACGAAACATTCGTTTGAGCAGATAACTGTTTATGACGAGGTTCTCACGGGAGGGCAAATCGATTTTAGGCGCTTTTTTGAATGGTTTAGAGATCGGGAAGATTTAGAAAACGAAGTACGACTAAATGATTCCGATCAGTATCGCGATCGCGAACTAGAAGCAGTCAGATATGCGATCGCTAACTTACTAGACGGCTTTTCAAATTTACGGGTTAGGCGATCGCCTTTGCGAATGACGGCAGACAAACAAGGCGATGAACTGATCGTCAATCAACTATCCGATGGTGAAAAATGCTTGTTAGCACTAGCAGGAGATTTAGCAAGGCGTTTGGCGATCGCAAATCCGAATCCAGATTGCAATCCGCTTGAGGGTTCCGGCGTTGTTTTGATTGACGAGATTGAGCTACACTTGCACCCAAAATGGCAACGGGCGATTATTCCGAATCTGAAAAAAACATTCCCAAATTGCCAGTTTATAATTACGACTCATTCGCCACAGGTAATCAGCGATCTCAAATGGGTTCATCTTTTGAGGTCAACATCTGAAGGAATTGCGATCGATCGAGTACCATCCTTTGGGAAAGATAGCAATCGGATTCTAGAAACGCTTATGGGAACTCCCGAACGTCCGCAGCAAATTATAGAATCTTTACGTGAATTGTTTCGCTTGATAGACAATGGCGAACTCGGAGAGGCACGGCAATTTCGCCAAGAATTAGCACACAGAATGGGAGAAGAAGATCCTGAATTTGTGAGAGCAGATTGGCTAATTCAACGCAAGGAAATTCTCACTAAATGAAATATATTCAAAAGGGGAAAGAACCTAAAAATTTTTCCGACTGGAAGGCTACACAGAAGTCTCTCGGTGTCAACTATGATTACAAATATCTTTCCAACCCTGAGAAAAAAGCGGTACACATTTCTTTGCTAAGTGAACAAGGCTATATTTGCTGCTACTGCTGTATGAGAGTTGAGCAAAGCAATAGCCATATTGAACATCTAGCCCCCCAGAGCAAGACTGATTCCGAATTATCTCTTGATTACACAAATATGCTAGGCTCTTGTGGCAGATATCCAAATTGGCCAGAGTATTGTGGCAATAAGAAGAAGAATCTTGCGATCGGGGTTTCGCCACTACAAGCCAACTGTGAAGAATTTTTTGATTACTCTAGCACTGGTGAGATACTGCCAACTGCAAATAATTTAGCTCATCAAAAAGATGCTCAAACAACCATTAAAGTTTTGGGACTCAATCATTTTGACTTAACAGAGGGACGAAAGCAAGCATTTGAAGCACTGGAAGGAATAACACAGGAAGAGGCAGAATTATTAGCTCAAGTTTGTCAACAAATGAATGGGGAAGGGCGATACCAGCCTTTTTGTACTGCTGTTTTGTGTTTTCTAAAAAATTATTTTGGTGTTTCTTAAGTTTAATGTTACCTAAAGATTGCGCGATCGATAATCGGACTTAATAAAAATTAAACCCCACCGCATCACCCGATCGCAGATTGCAGGAACTCGATGCACCAAGGCACACTTTACATATCGGTCATCGGTCGGTTATATTTACTACAAACCGCGCGCCCGGTGTGGGAGACTCCTCAGTCACGCCTGCCCGGTTTTTTAGTGGCGACAATTTATTTAACTAATATATCTTAATGAAAGAGACAGCGAGCCCCTTCCTTTGCTAAAATTTAGCTTGGAAATGTCAAGATTATCTTGTCAAAATATCAGGAAATACCGTGAACACTCGACCAAAAATACTTGCATTTGCCGGAAGTACCCGCGAAGCATCCTATAACAAACTGCTGGTAAAAGTTGCGGCGGCTGGGGCTACGGCGGCGGGTGCAGAAGTTACTTATGTAGATTTGCGCGATTTGCAGATGCCGCTATTTGACGAAGATTTAGAAGCAAAAGAGGGAGTGCCAGAAAATGCCCATAAATTGAAGGAATTGATGGTAGCGCATGACGGGTTTTTGATAGCTTCTCCTGAGTATAACAGTTCAATTACGCCTGTGTTGAAAAATGCGATCGATTGGGTATCGCGCCCAGCACCGGGTGAACCGGGATTGGTGGCATTTACTGGCAAAGTAGCGGTAATTATGAGTGCTTCCCCAGGCGGAATGGGCGGTTTGCGGGGATTAGTGCATTTGCGATCGATCCTGGGGAATATTAACGTATTGGTGCTCCCGGATCAGAAAGCAATTCCCCAAGCTTTTGAAGCATTTAATGCTGACGGTACGATGAAAGATGCCAAACAGCAGGACTCTGTTGAAAATCTCGGTGCTAAGTTGTCTAATGTGCTGTCGAAATTAATCGCATGAGGCAATAAATTCATTTTGCAGTAGGGACACAGCAATATTGTGTCCCAATCCCAGTATCTGTTATTTGGCTGGCTGCATCAAGTGCGATCGCCAACCGCAGACTTTTCCGAGTTTCTGCCAAAGTTTATCCTTGTATCTTCCCACAGGCTAACTCTTCGACCTAGCCATACCACTCATCTACTTTTTCCAACACCGCAGTAAATCTATTTTCCCTTGTGCCTCTACTTGAAAACGGGTATAATTTTATTTCCGAGAGATAATAGCTCGTGAAAACATTACCACAAATTGTACCGAAACCGCATCACCCTATCGACGTAAAATAAAACCACCCGATCGCAGATTGGCAGAAATAGACAAGAGTAGGCATACTTGAACCATCGGTCATCGGTCGGTATATTTCTTCCAAACAGCACGGCAGACGTGGGAGACTCCTCCGTCACGCCTGCCCTGCAGTTTTATTTAATAATTGTTCGATTTCCTACGGGATAGCTTTGCTTCACCTAAATTACCCCATTTTTTTCTTCTTCCAAGCCTCCACAAACGGCAAAAACACCGACACCAACTCCTGCCGATTCATCACCAAAGTCGGATAAGAAATCCTCCCGTAATTCTTCCCCACTTCCAGCGGAAAAATCCCCTGCGATTCTAGCGGCAGCCAAACCGCACCCGCAGCTTTCACAATTACCCAACTCCCGGCAATATCCCAAATTTTCGGAGTCGCTTCCACCCCTCCCATAGCCACACCCGAAGCCACCGTCAAAAAATTGTAACTAGCCATGCCCAACATCCGAATTTTACTCGGAAGATGAGGCCCGATTCCCACACTCCGGGAACACAAATTAAAAATATGATTTCCGCTCATTTTATCAGCAGTGGGACAAATCGGTCGATTGTTCAAAAACGCACCTTGAGGCATATTTGCCAATACATTGTCGCCCGCCAAATCCCCTGCATAAAAACCGTGAAAAGATTGATTAACTGGTGGCAAATGCACGCAGCCAAAAACCGGAGTTCCGCGATACAATAAGCCCAAAGAAATCCCCCAAATCGGAACTCCCCGAGCAAAATTAGTCGTAGCATCCAGAGGATCGACAACCCAACACCATTCCGTATCTGGGAAAACGTGTTCTCCTTCCTCGCTCAAAATTCCGTGACTGGGAAAAGCAGATGCGATCGCATTTCTAATTTCCGCATCCGCCCAATTGTCAGACTGCGTAACCAAACTCCCATCATCCTTCTCATCTGCTTGTGCAGAACCGAAATCTTTCAAAAACTGCTCGCCGACTGTCTGGACAGTAGTCTGAGAAAAAGTTAAAATTGAATTCCAAAAATTAGTCATTAGTTATTGGTTATTGGTTCCTGATTCGTTATTCGTTATTGCAATAACAACTGCCAACTGCCAACTGACAACTGCCAACTGCCAACTGACAAAATATCAGTCTAAGTCATTTTCCAGAATAGTCGCGATCGCACTTTTAGCATTATCCTGAAACTCCCGAACATCCACCCTACCCAACAACCAAACAGCCAGAATCATACCCACCGCAGGCACAGCAAAAACCAACCCATAAGCCAACATCGGCACCCCAAACAAACTTCTGCCCAAATCCAAAATAGCACCGCCACTAATCGTCGCCACACCCCGCGCCATCGCCTGCGACAAACCCCAAGCACCAATAAAAGTCCCAGCAGTTTCTGCAGCAGTCAAATCCAACATCAAACTCAATGCACCAGTCGTCGTAATTCCCGAAGCAAAACCAAAAAACATTAAAGCCGACTTAAACACAATTGGATTACCAGTAAATCCAGATAAAATAATTAAACCAAAACAAGTCGCCACCGACAAACAGCCCAACCTAATCGTATTTTGCTTGCCAATGCGCGGCACAATTAAAAAACCAGTTGTAGCCAAACCGATTAGAGTACCAGTACCGTAAATAGCATTCAACCGAGTTGTTTCCGAAATCGACATTTTAAAAATTTCCCCGCCGTAAGGTTCCAAAACCGCATCCTGCATAAACAAGCAAATTGTCATAATCAGCAGGAAAGTAAAAAACAAACCAGTTTGGCGGCTAGCAGTCAAAATCCGCAGCGCACTTCCCAGAGTAATTTTATCTTCTCGATTCACTGCGGACGATCGCGCCCCGTACCGCGAATACTTTTTCTCAACCCCAAATGTCGCAATCCCCACCAACAGCAAAACCAGCGCCGGCACCTTCACAAACAAACCATTAATCGAAGCCTGCAACACTTCCCGTGGCACATCCCCATCAATTTGCTTCAGCAAACCACTGCTAATAATCGCCCCGATAATAATACCAACCATCAGCATCGACCACACCACACCCACCAACTTAGATCGATCCTCCTCATCCGAAACATCCACCAACAAAGCAGCAAAAGGAGTCGAACTCGAACAAATAGCAATACCGTAAAGCGCAAAAGTCAAACCCAACAAACCCACCCAACCGTAAGTAGGAGTAGTCCACCCCACAGCCTCCAAACTGCTGCCCAAGCGCCACATCACTTGTACCGCCAAAAAAGCAGAAATCACAAACAAAACCCCGCCCATCCACACATAACCCGTGCGGTGATGGCCAAACAAAGGCTTAGCATCAGACATTTGCCCGAACCACACCCTAGCCGGGGCGACAAACTGGTGCATAGCCAGCGTACCAGCCACCACAGTAGCCGGAATCGCCAACTCCTTAATCATGACGCGATTGAGCACCCCCAGGGTCAAAATCGACATCATGCCCAATCCCATCTGAAACAAACCCAACCGGAACATAGTCAGCAGGGTAACTCTCTTGATAGCAGGAGTCGCGGAATCTGTTAATCTTGAATCTGGCAAACGGTCGATCGACATAACTACTCAAATAAACACATCATTTGCACTTATAGTAACTGAGATATCGCCACCAGCCGCCTTTCCTCCCCCGGCTAGAAGCTCGATCGGGATTATTCGTATAAATTCATATAAAAATAAAGAGAATCAATAACTGTGGATTTACCAACCGTGACAACCATTACCCTAGGACAAAATGGCCCAGCCGTCATTCCCCTGTGCGTCGGAACTTGGGCTTGGGGCGACAAACTATTTTGGAACTACGGCAGCAACTACGGCGCCGCCGAAGTCGAAGCAGCATTCAAAACATCCCTAGACAGCGGAGTCAACTTCTTCGACACAGCCGAAGTCTACGGTAACGGCTTGTCAGAAGAATTGCTGGGGCAGTTTCTCAAAAAAACCACCCAACCCGTGCAAATAGCCACCAAATTCGGCCCCGTACCTTGGCGGATTACAGGAAAATCAGTTTCCGAAGCCTTGAGTGCCAGCTTAAAACGCTTGCAAGTAGAACAAATAGCCCTCTACCAAGTGCACTGGCCGTTCACTTTTTTGCTGAGTCAAGAAACCCTGATGAACGCCTTAGCGGATGAAGTAAAACAAGGCAGGATTCAAGCAGTAGGAGTCAGCAACTATTCAGTAGAACAGATGCGCCAAGCCCACAAAATACTAGCAGCCAGAGGCGTTCCCTTAGCAACAAATCAAGTCCGTTACTCATTGCTGTCGCGGCAAGTAGAAAAACAAGGAATTGTGAGTGCAGCCCGCGAATTGGGCGTCACAATTTTAGCTTACAGCCCCTTAGCCCAAGGATTGCTTACCGACAAATATACAGCCCAAGAACCACCTACAGGAGCCCGCAAAATGGACTCCCGCTTCAGTAAAAGCGGCCTCGAAAAAATCGAATTAGTCATGTCCACCCTGCGGAAAATGGGCAGAAAGCGCGATCGCACGCCCGCCCAAGTTGCCCTAAACTGGTTGATATGCCAAAACGGAGTCATCCCCATTCCCGGCGCCAAAACCGCCAAACAAGCCCAAGAAAATGCAGGCGCTTTAGGCTGGAATTTGAGCCAAGATGAAGTCAATCAATTAGAATTAATGACACGTCCCTGGCGAGAATAAATTTGTTAATTGTTGACTGTTGACTGTTCGCTGTTGACTGTTCGCCGTAGGTTGGGTTTTACTTCACTCTACCCAACCTACAGTTCACTTTCTTCTCCCCTCTTCCCTCTTCCCTCTTCCCTCTTCCCTCTTCCTTCTTCCCTCTTCCCTCTTCCTTCAATTATGAAAATCTTAACTGACTGGGGCTTCACGCGCGAAGGCTGGCGCAACAACAGCCGTGGCGAATATTTAGTTTTGCTTCAAGGAGGATTGCTCACAGGATTTGTAATCTTACCAGTTTATCAACTGCCAGGATTAAAAAATCAATCAACCCACTTACTTTATATTATCTGGTTTATGGCCAGTATTCTCGGCTTAACCGGATTAATTTTCATCATCAAAGGATTGATAGACTTAGGAAAAAACCTCACACCTTTACCATATCCCAGAGAAGACGGAGAATTAGTCCAAACAGGCATTTACGGAATAGTGCGGCATCCATTATACAGCGGCTTAATTTTAGCAGCCCTCGGCTGGACACTTTTTCAAATGAGCATATCCCACTTAATAGCCAGCGCACTATTAATAATACTTTTCGAGATCAAAGCCAACCGAGAAGAAACCTGGTTAACCAAAAAATATCCAGCCTATTCCGAATACCGCCAGCGAGTAAAAAAACTAATTCCGGGCATTTATTAAAAGTTCGATCGCCCGTAGTTGGCGCTCGCCAATGAATCAGTGTAGATTTCTGTATCGTTTTTACCTGAGTCTAGATCCCCCTAAATCCCCCTTAAAAAGACCCATTTAGAGCTACTTTTCGAGCAATCGTTCTCTAACATACTCGGCAATCGCAGGTTGTAGCATTAAACTTGTTGATGAGGTATAATTGAGCGATCGCTCCGCTAGGGATTCCAATGCCTCCATCAGTTGTCGGCCCGAAACTTTGGGTAAAAGGTCTGCTTTTAAATTCGCAGGAGTCGCTCTTTCTTGATTAATTGCAATCCAATACATAATTTGTTGTTGCAAAGGAGACAGGCGATCGAACTGGCGATCGAGCAAATCCCACAAATCGCTAAAAACAGTATTTCCTTGCACTGAAAATGCGTCAATGTCACCACCAAAAATAGTTTTAATCGTAGTTGCAGCCAGTTTGATCGCGAGGGGATTACCGCCAAAGTAGTTGACAAGATTTTGACACTGCAATAGCGTTGCTTTTAATCCTTTATCGGCGAGGATTTTCTGGCATACGGGCGGTGAAACTCCGAAGAGTTGGAGCGATCGCACGGGTGAATTTTCGCCCGATCGCGCGGCAAATCCGCCCGGTTGTTCTCTGCCTGTTAAAATCAGACAACTTTGGTGGGATTCGTCAGCAATGCGCGCAAATAACTGTCGGTAATCTTCATACCCTTGTTGATATTGTCCGCTGCGATTTCCCCCTTGCAAAATCGACTCCATATTGTCGAGAATTAACAAACAGCGTTTTTGTCGCAACTGTTCCATGAGAGCAGAAATAGAGTTATTTGTTGTCGCTTCTGAACCAGTTAAAATCTGTAAAATATTGCTGAGGATAACATCTAAGGTTGGTGTTTGCTGCAAACTTCGCCAAATAACAAATTCAAATTGAGATTGAATTTGCTGGGCGAGTTTGACAGACAGAGAAGTTTTGCCGATTCCGCCAAGTCCAAAAATACCGATCGCACGGGTAGTATTGCTGCTAATCCAAGTTTCTAATGTTTCTAATTCTTGCAGGCGGTTGTAAAAATAGGAAACATCGATCGCTTCTCCCCAATCTTGGATGCAGTTATCGCCTTCGCTAGCGGGCTGGATGGGGGAATTGCTGTGGTGGTAGCGGCGCAAGACTGCTTGAAGATTTTGTTTTGAAACTTTTTCGCCGGTGATTTGAGATAGATTTCGCCACAAATGCGAACCGACTTTTTTAGTATAATCGTGTTCGTATTGGTGGCGCTCGGCTATTTCTTGATAAGAATGTCCTTCCCAAGTTTCTAGAAAGACGAGGGATTGAATGTCATTGAGTTTGTGCTTTTTGTTAGCGGATTGTAACAGATTATCGATGAGGGCGATCGCCTCTTGTGGTGTCATAGTTTGTTAGTTTGGCCTATTCAGTAAATATACTGATTCTTCTGATGAGGGGGTTGCTTTTCAGGATAGAAAATAAATTTACTCAATTAACCGGGATTTAGCCCCTTTTACACTTGGCGGTTGAAACCCCGTCTACACATACGAAGTCAAGCAGAGGGGGACTAAGAAATAAGAGGGGTATTTAACGGATTTGGGATGAGGTGAAATCTAAAATCTCAAACCTAAAATCGATCGGGGGAATTTACGCAAGTTTACAAAAGATGGTTACTTTTTCTCATCGACAGGGCGGGGGAATTTATGCAAGTTTACAAAATATGGTCACTTTTTCCCACTGGCGGGGCGATCGGGGAATTTACGCAAGTTTACAAAAGATGGTTACTTTTTCTCACCGGCAGGGCGATCGGGGTGGTTTATTCTTTGAGTTATGTCAGAGCCAAATAACATTATCATTCCTTGGAAGTATCAACAAATGATTATTTCTACTTTTGAGCTTTTGGTTAAGCCTCAACTTCCTAAAGATTTGCCTGGATCTATACCTAATAGTGTCAAGCAAAAAATAGATAGATTAAGGCGTACAGTTATTCAAGGATACTTTCTAACAATTGCCAACTTGGGTTCTGCCGATATTTTTCTCACACTGACTTTTACAGTGAAGCTTCCCCTTGGGATTTCCATTAATGATTTGGTTACTTTCTTTGACACAACTGGATCGGATATGGGCGACGATATGCCTGGAAAGTTAGAGCCTGTTAAGGATTTTACTAACAAGTTTATTGCTTCTGCTCCTCTGATGTCACAAAGCACTGGATTATTTCTCGTGCAACCTAATATCATCAAAAAACCTGAACTGCTCAACGATGCTAACTTTGAACTTAGAGGCTTCGCTGAAGTTTCCCTTGCTACTTCTTCTAGTGTCGGTGATGTGTCTGTTCTGATAACCCCAGAACACCGGGGAACGTTTTTTGACAATCTTACAGGTACTGGATCGGCAGGTCGCGATCAAATTTCCTATTCTCTACCAGTTCAGAATGGTGGGCTGTTTGCATTGAAACCTTCCACTTGATTAACGATCGCCCTGATTTGCTCCATCAGCTCAAGCGTAAGCGGAGCAAAAGCTACTCAGGCTATTCACAACTGATGATTTCAGTCGTACAAAACCATGTCACTTTTTCTCACTGGCAGGGCGATCGGGGTGGTTTATTCTTTGAATTAAGGCAGAGCACACGCTGTTCATACTGTTCATGATTAAAACGATAACAGGAGCCACATAGATGCCATTTCAGCCACCAGCTAATTTAAAGGACTTCGATCTCTCAACTTCTTATAAGAATCGTCTTTACGAGGAATGGGATAAACGCATAAGTATGTCGTTTAATCGAGTTTCGGATGCAACAAAATATCCTAGATTTTATAGCCCCTTAAATGTTCCAAGTGGTGTAAGCCCAATACAGAGATCGATAACTTGGCCTGGATTTCCTCGCGTTTACGATAACTGGGCGAATATTGAAAGTAATCCGACATTGGAAAACTTCGCACGGGTACATCGAGTAGCAGAGGTACTGCGTCCATTTGTATCTGCACTTTTTCAAGTTGTTAATAGTAGGGGAGAAATTATTGATAATTTTTTTCAGTATGCACCTTTTATGCCAGCTTCTGGTCTCCAGATGGTTCCTTATAATGATAGTGGTGTTATAGATAGAGCGGGTGGGTTTGCTTTGGAAGAGCGCGTTCAAGATGAATATCTAGAATGGCACGTCGAACGGATAGGTAGCAAGGTGACAAAAATTACCTATACAGCCGAAGGTCCAGAATACTGGGAAGTTCTAGCGAATAATGATAAAACATTAGCACTTGAACTTTATCGTAAATACGTCAGTAGTGAAGTAAGAAGTCGCGATATCTTTTGGCAGACTAATGTTGCTGGGCCAATTATTACAATTGATCGAGACAGCGATAATCGCCGTGTAACTGGTTATACTCCAAGAGCCGGCTGGCTTAAAGATGAATACAATCCACACAATATTTGGAATACACGACGTGGAGCAATGCACCTGATTCAGCGTAACAACTCACTGAGTGCTGAAATTCAATTGGCTGCTGATGCAACACGTCGTTGGGCTTTCAGGAGCAGCCTAACACCACCAAATCCAGACGGCAACGATCGCTTTCGATTGACTGGTTGTGGAAGCTTTGGGGGTATTAATCGCAACAGCGATCCCACTATCGGTTATTCAGTCAATGAAATAATGCTAAATGATTTGGCTGTTACCATTAGCGATCCAGTCGGTCTTTATATAAGCGAGATTCAACTTGAGGGATTGAAAGATCCAAAAGGTAATACATTAGCTAGAAAAGATGTTCTAAACATCTCTCGTGGTGATGAAAACCTCACGAATCCGCGTATTCTTCGCTTCACAATCACCCCTCCGGTAGGTGCGGACTATGGTCTAGAACAATGCACTCTTAATGGATTCCCTCTATCTACTGGGGGACCTATTGCGCGACAAACGTCAATTACTATCTATGGAGAAGCGATACCCAGTTTAGTAACTGGCCCAATTGCTCTTTGTGAGGGAGTTGCTTGCCAGAATCCCAATCCAGATCGATCCAATTATTGGGAGATACCCGCTCCTGGGAAAGAATGTAAAGACATTGATTGGTCAAAGATCGAGCCACCATTTGGCTTTGACAGTTTGGAGTCTAATATTGTTTTAGACCGAGGCGAGCGCACTGAAATGGATCTGATGGCGAGGAGAATGCAATGATTGATGAACCTACTCTCAATGAAACCGATATCCAAGGACATTTGGCAACGGGCTTTGGTACATTACACTCCCTTTTTCTGGGCATAAAATTAATAGAAGTCAATCAAGCCCGCGCCTTTTTACTCTCTGAGGTTGATAACGTTACTACGTTATCAAAAACCCAGGAGAAGCGAAGTGAGCGTCGTGCAGCCTTTGCCGCAGGACAGGAACGACCGATTTTCAATGAAGTCATGATGGCAATTGGGTTATCTGCAATTGGGTTAAGGAAGTTAGGGGTAACACTAGAAGCCAATTTAGACCAGAACTTCGTTAACGGAATGGCCGCCGATGCAGCAACACTGGGAGATACAACGGACACTTCTGGAAATCCCCAAAAGTGGGTAATAGGTGACACACCAGAAAATACTCCTGATGTGTTTATTATTTTGGCTGGTGAGGTTGAAGCAAAGCTTCATCAAGCAGCGGATGCACTACTTGATAAATTAGGCAACACGGTTGATTTAATTTACGACCAGCCAGCCTATCGCCGTCGAGATAATAAAGAACATTTTGGGTTCAATGATGGTATCTCTCAACCGGGATTGAGAGGACGCTTGTCCGACGGAACGTTTTTGGCGCGCCGTTTATTACCTGAAGATGACCCCCGCCATGAAATCCTGGCTCAACCTGGAAAACCATTGATTTGGCCTGGTCAGTTTATATTTGGTTATCCATCTCAAAATGAAAATCCACGAATTCCGGGAGCAGAAAGACCGTTTCCTCAATGGCTTAGAAATGGAAGTTTTCTTGTCTTTCGCCGTCTGAGACAAGATGTAGAAATGTTTAGGAGTGCATTTGACAAACTTGCCAAAAATCTCAGTAATAGCGGTCTTACCGCAGATATGTTGATGGCGAAAGCTGTGGGTCGTTGGCCTGATGGTACCCCACTAGCAGTATCACCTGATACCCCCGACCCCCACCTTGCTGGAGATATCTTCAGGAATAACTATTTTAGTTTCAGCGCACCTCAAGCAGACATAGAAGTCACTGATAATGGTGAAAGCAGAACTATTCCTGGTACAAAATCCGATCTGTTTGGCTTTCGCTGCCCTGCAATTGCTCATATTCGTAAGATTAATCCACGAGATGACATCACCGATATAGGGACTGAAGATACTCTGTCAAAAATGATTCTGCGTAGAGGTATGCTCTTTGGGGCGGATTTTGAAACAGAACCGGAAGCGGAACGCGGTTTACTATTTTTGTCTTACCAAACCTCAATAGATTTGCAGTTTGTTTTTTTGCAAAAAAATTGGGCAAATTCTGTAAAACGACCATCTTCTTCAGGACACGATATGATTATAGGTAAATCAAGTTTACCAAATGGTGAACGTCAAGGTCGTTTACCTCTTCCTAGTAAAGAGTTTGAATTCAAATTGAATGGGAATTGGGTCGAGACTTCCGGTGGAGGGTACTTTGCTGTTCCAGGTATTGCCGGTCTCAGGTTCATCTTCTCCGATCGGGGCTTATAGTTTTATTTTTTATAAGTCAAACGGGCGAGGGCATCCGATCGCCCCTTAAGGTTTACATAAACTGCGGAATCGGCGAGCATTGGTAGCCTAACAAGAATCCATCTATAATGAGGGGATTGAATCCAAGTAAAATTATGTCGGCTCTTGCAACCAAAGCTTATGTAGAATATCGGAATGATTCTTACTGGGTGGAAGGAACTCGAATCTCCCTTGACTCAGTGGTATACGCCTTCCGCGCAGGTATATCGCCGGAAAGTATCGTTCAGTCTTTTCCGTTGCTGAAACTCGAGCAGGTTTATGGGGCGATCGCGTTTTACCTGGCCAATCGTGCTGAGATCGATGCCTACTTAGCAGCCGAGGAAGTAGCTTTTGATGCGATGCCCCAACCATTACAGTCTACCGCTCCTGCTTTATACGACAAGTTGATGGCAGCCAAAACAGCAAGACAGCAGATAAACTCGTGAATGTTTGCTAACAAGCTGATGCTGACTTGAATCAGGCGATCGTCACAGGGGTTTTAAGACAAGAACCGACAATTGATTTTCAAACCGCCTTTCCTGCTGGGTTAGAAAGTGTTAAATATCAAGAAGTATTGGCGATTGCAGCACAGCAGAGACGTATTGTCGTTAGCCACGATCGGAAAACGATGCCATCAGAATTTGCTGAATTCATCACAATCAATCAAAGTTCAGGAGTTATCATTGTCTCCAGAAAGTTACCAATTGAAGTCGTTATCGAGGAACTTTTGCTGATTTGGCCAGCATCCACCGCACAAGAGTGGGTCGAGCGTATTGCCAAGCTACCCCTTTGACGCAGGCTGACAACAAGATATTGTCAGAGTTATCATCTTGCTCAACGATCGCCCTTATTTGCTCCATTAGTTCGATCGCACCTAGTCACCCATTCATCTCCTTACCCAATAACGAGAAATGAAAGTTGCAAGTGCGATCGCCCTTTCCCCTAATTCCACAATTGACCCATTTACAAACCTTGACAAAAATCGGTCACTTTTTCTCACCGACAGGGCGATCGGGTTGGTTTATTCTTTAGTAAATTTCAGCAGCAATAACTACACGAAGATGAATGAATTTGCATCCTCATCAACTGAAGGAGTAGCACCACAACTTCCTGTTTCTGAAACCGATACATCGTCAGATGCTTCTTCCCCAGTTAATGAGGAGGAGATTCTGATGCTGGCAAATGCTCTTGCTCGTGAAGCAGATACATCGTCGGCTGCCGCTGCGTTTTCCTCAGTGGCAGGTGTCTTGGGTGGTTTCAGCATAACAATTGTGGTGCTAGCTTTAACTCCTGGTACAATAACAAGCAACAGTAGCAAAGACTGGGTTGTAGGCTTGGTTCTACTTTCCGCAGGACTTTATATTTATTCGGCTGGCATTTTTGCTAATTCCATTAGCTTTGCAGCTAAAAAAACTAAATATAGAGTGTTTAATGTTGCCCTTGTACTTTTTCATTTGTCCAACCTGCTGTTGGCGATCGGAGTCCTCCTGCTTGCTTTTCAGTTCCCTTTACATATCACAAGAATTGCAGCCACTATAATTGCGTTTTTTGCACTTCTAGTTGTGTTATCTAATATTGGTCGTAAAATATTGCCGTTTGTGGGTGCCTCAATATTTGCCATATTATTTGCCATATTAGCGTATGTATGGAGATCGCTATTGGCAGGAATAAGTAGCTAGTAGAAAGTGTGGGAGCATAACAATTTGCAACGTTCAAATTCCAACCGAAAGGTGAAGCCATGCAAGCCAAACTTCAGGAAAAACTTTCCCTCGCTGATGCGGAAATCATTTTAGGAGGCTTACCCGATCAAATTCAAGCTGCTCTAATTGCTCGTGCTGCTGAAATTTAATACCCGATCGCAGCCGTTATTGAGATGGCGATCGCTAGTTTTATCGACACAGAGGCATTAGGTTTCGTAGATTGCAAACCAGGACGCGGGCAGTAAAATTGTAAAATCTTTTAGGATGCCGATCGCACCTCGTCACTCCTTCATCTCCTCACCAAATAACGGAAATAAAGGTAAAGAGTACGCGCGTGCGAAGCTATCTCCCCGTAGGGGTTCCCGAAGGGTAGGGAATCGCGCTTTCCCCTGACTGAATAACTCATTACCCACGAAAGCATCCAGGATACAAGCCCCCGGATTCATCCGTCCAGAAATAAAAAACCTGTATCCGATAAAGGCGCCCCCGAATTGATCCGTGGGGTCAATGCTTCAATTCTTTAATCTAAAATCTAAAATCTAAAATCGATTGACAGCTTTCTTGTCAACTGTCAACTGACTTTCATTCATGTCGCGTACCATCAGGCATCACCGCACCCTTTAAATTCGCCCCTGCCAAATTAGTATCCAACAGCAAAGCATTTCTCAGATTAGCACCCTTCAAATTAGCACTTTCCAGATTAGCCATCCACAGATTAGCACCCTCCAAATTTGCCCCTTCCAAATCAGCGTTAACGAGAAAAATACCTTTCATAAAAGCACCTCTTAAGTTAGCAGTTCTCAAATTACTCCCTCCCAAATAAGCATCCTCTAAAAACGCATTTTCTAGATTGCTTCCCTCCAAATTTGCCCCGGCCAAATTGCTGCTTATCAGGTAAACCCCACCCAAATTTGCCTGTTTCAAGTTAGCGTTTACCAAATGCGCGCTCCACAAATTGGCATCTTTCAGGTTGGCTTTTTCTAAATTGACGCCTTCCAGAAAAACTTCGCTCAAATTTGCCTCGGAAAGATTGCAACCTTGACATTCCCTCGCTGTCAGCAATTGCCGGACTTGATGCTTGACTGACGAACGGTTCGCTGCGAAAATTATTAAACCTGTAGTTGCTAAGGCAATAATACTAAAAGTTGCCAGCCCGATCGCACTTACAATCTTACTTTGCCCCGCACCTCTAAACATCTGCTTCCAGCCCCTAAAAATATTTCGATAATTGTTCGTATTTATAACCTAGTTCCTTCCTTCCCCAGCCCCTATGAAAAAACAGTTTAAATTTAAATTCCTGACGATCGCACTTATTGTAAGCTTAGCAATAATCGGTGTCGGATGCGATCGCCTTTTCAAAAAACCCTTTCAACTTCCCGCCTCAGCCAAACAAGAACCCTGGCCAATTCAAACAGGCCTCCGATCAGCCATCGTCCGCGAAAATATACCAACAGTCAACCGCGTAGTTTTAGTACCCGACGAAGCCACCTTCTTAGCAGCAATCCAAAAATGGAATCTCAAAGGAAACTGGCCTATTCTCATCGAAGACAAAAAATATGCGCCCATGTTTTTGCAGCGCTTTCAACCAGAAGAAATAGTCCGTTTGCCAAGCATCAAACAGCAACTGCCAAAAAATCAAAAACTCCAGCAATTAATGCTGAACGCCGCAGCAGCAGCCTGGAATGCCACGGATACTCCAACCTTAAAAGCAAAATGGACGCAACTCGGCTGGGAACCCCCAGGAGTAGTAATCACAGCAGAAAACGACCCCGCACGCTCAGCAGCAGTTGCCTTAGCAGCCGCTCACGGCCAACCTTTAGTATTTCTAGAAGGCAACTTCGGGAAACCCAACGATACCCTCAATAACACACAGTGGAAAACTCTGCAACTAGCAGTTACAAAAGCTGTCGAATCAACCGGATATTTTTACTCTCAACTCGCAGACGCGATCGACACAATAACCATTGTACGCCAACTAGCAGTCAAATATCAATCTCCTGAAAAACCAGACGAACAACTAGCCGTTACCGACGGTTTGGGAAGGCACCCCAACGGCGAACGCTGGGCGGCTGTGGGCTGGATTTACGGTTCAGAGGTGCGATCGATCTATCAAGCCATGTGTGCCATATTTCTCGACAGCCAAACAGCCATGCTTTATGACAGTTACCCCAAGGAAGGAAATTGGGCAAAATATGAAATGGAGGAAGCAGCTAGCGGGCTAAAAACCATAGGTTTAAATGTCGAAGTAGTGCAGCAACCAGAATCTAGCCTGGAAAAGTGGAGGAGTTTAGCCTCAAAACCGTGGACATTTGACTTAATATTAATGAATTCCAAAGGCTATCCAAAATCCTTCCAAGTCGGCAACGGCGACGCTTCAGTTGAAGACTTACCAAAACTTCAATTTCCCGCAGCAATCCACATGATCCACAGTTGGTCAGCAGCAGCGCCCGATGACAAGAACACCGTTGCCGGAAGGTGGCTAGAGAATGGTGCTTACGCATATATTGGCAGCGTCAACGAACCTTTTTTATCGGCATTTATTCCACCTAAATTAATGGTCGATCGCCTAAAGCGAGGAGCACCCTTTTTAATCGCAGCACGCCAGCTAGAATCCCCACCCTGGAAAGTCGCCACCATCGGCGATCCGCTAATGTCGATCGCCAAACCCAGACCAAGAATCCCGCCCACTCAACAACCGATGTGATAGTATGCGCGAGCAAGGGATTTAAAATTGGAGATTTGAGATTTGTGGTTGTAAGGTAAAATCTCAAATCGCCCATTCTTTAATTTGAAAGTTGTTTTTCACGGAGTTATATGATATGACCCGTTCACTGATGCGATCGGCCTAATACCAATTTTTTATGAGGCCCCGTAGAATCTGATCACCCTGGCGCCCCCCGCCGGAGGGGGGGACAAGATTCTTCTCAAAGTCAACCCCTACTCCCCAACAATCAGGGGGAGTAGGGGGTATGCGAGGGGGATCGAGATATGTGCAACTTCACATTAAATTGGTATAAGCGGCCAAACTATAAATATAGTTAATTAGGATTATCGCGAGAGTGTATCTAAGTTTGAATGTAAGTGAGTATACAATCAGGCCAAATCCGCCGCTGCTCAGAATCAGTCATTCCATCCCAGCGGCCAGCCCAAAAAAATTACCCTAAAATACGCCTTAATTAAGTTGTCAATTCCCCTAAAATCACTCAAAATGAAAATAAGAAATAAATTGTAATAATTATATAACTTCTCACCGAAGAATTAACCGCTAAATGAGAGCCATCCCTCCTGTGGATCTGCCGCCACCCGGCCCAACCGCAGCAACTCCCCAAGCCTCCCGACTAAGCCCGCTATTCAACCGCCTGCACCCCAGCCCAGAAACCCTCCTGCTCATCCTCTCCCTAGTCATCGGGGGAGTTACGGGCGCAGGCGTCGTCACCTTTCACTACCTCATCCACTTCATCCACAGCGTAATGCTGGAAGACTTCATGGGGGCGATCGCCTCGAAAGGCTCTTGGACGCTAGCCTGCATTCCCACCCTCGGCGGAGTCATCATCGGGCTGATGCGGTGGCGATTTCGGGACTTTGGCCCGAATATGTCTTCCTTAATTGCAGCCACCCGCGGCCTGCAAGAACTCTCCCCCCTCAAACCCATCACCAAAATGGTGGCAGCCTCAGTTTCCCTCGGCACCGGCGCCTCCCTCGGCCCGGAAGCCCCCAGCGTCGAAATCGGCGCTAATTTTGGAATGCTGCTGGCTCAAGTTTTGCAGCTCTCGCCAGAACGGCAGCGCTTGCTCCTGGGCGCGGGTGCAGCAGCAGGTTTATCCGCCGGGTTTAACTCTCCCATCGCCGGAGTGTTCTTTGCCTTAGAAGTCGTGCTCGGCAGCACCTTCGCCACTTCCTCAGTCAGCGTTGTCTTGCTCTCCGCCGTAGTTTCCGCGCTCATCGCTCAAATCTGCTTGGGAGCTCAGCCGGCCTTTTCTTTGCCGATCTACGATGTCCGCAGCCCCCTAGAACTGCCTCTGTACATGGGATTGGGACTTTTAGCGAGCGGAGTGTCTCTAGCCTACACAGAAGCAATTCAATTAGCCGAGGCCTGTTTTCAAGGAAAAGTCCGAGGATTTGCTTGGCTCGGACGACTGCCCCGGCCGCTTCACCCGATCATCGGCGGGGCCGCAGTCGGCTTAGTCGCCCTGCAATTGCCTCAAATTTTGGGTGTCGGCTACGAAACAGTCCAAGCAATGCTCCAAGATGTTAAATTTTCCTTGCCTTTGCTACTGCTGCTGCTGTTTGTCAAACTGGCGATGACCGCAATCAGCCTCGGCAGCGGTTTAGTGGGCGGCATCTTCGCTCCGGCGATGTTTTTAGGAGCTTCCCTGGGTTCGGCTTACGGACTCTTTTTGGAAATGCTGCCGGCAATGAGCGATCGAGTCGCCGGCCCTGCAGCCTACGCAATGGTGGGAATGGCCGCCGTCCTCGCCGGCAGCGCCAGAGCACCGCTGACAGCCATCCTATTAATGTTTGAATTAACCCGCGATTACCGGATTGTCTTGCCTTTGATGGCAGCAGTCGGATTGAGCGTTTGGCTGGTGGAGTGGGTCAACCGCCGATCGACAGCCCACAGCCTCAACCTTCAGCAAATGGGCGTAGACGTGGCTGTCAATACACCGATCAAAGCCAGAGAACAGTTGCAAGATTGGGAAGATGTTCTGGGCGATCGCATCGTCACAGAACTGATTTCTTGCCAAATTCCCATTGAGGGCGAACACAGGGACGATGAGCCTGTGCTGGCGATCGCCAATGCACATTTGCCGGAAAATGTCAAACCATTACCTGAAACAAAATCAGCAGTTTGACTGCTCTCAAATCCCGTTGGTTCGTCACCAAACCGATCGCCTTAAAGCTAAATCTGACAACCATGATATTTATCAACCCTAAAACGGATTATGCCTTCAAAAAAATATTCGGTTCCTCAGAAAGCAAAGAGATTCTAATTAGCTTTCTCAACGCCTTAATTTATGAAGGAAATCCCACCATTCAAGAATTAGAAATTATCAACCAGAATCTGCCGAGGCAACTTGAAAGTTTAAAAGATACTTACCTCGATGTCACAGCCAAACTAGACGATGGCACCTTAGTCATTATTGAAATTCTAGTTCTCAACGTTCAATATTCTGGCAATCGGGTGTTGTACAATGCAGCCACAACCTACGCATTTCAATTGCAAAGAGGAGAAGGCTATCGAATGCTCAAGCCATTAATAGCTTTAACCATTACAGATTTTGAAATGTTTCGCAACAGCCCTAACTTAATTTCTAGATTTGTGTATAAAGAAGTTAAAAGCAATTTAAACTATCCCGAAGATGCCATGAATTTAGTCTTTATAGAATTACCTAAATTCCATAAAGAAGCAAGTCAACTAGAAACTTTGACAGATAAATGGATATATTTCATGAAATATGCCAGAATTCTCTCAGAAGTTCCCGAAACAATCGATAGCGTACCGGAAATCCACAAAGCATTCGATCTTGCCAATCAAGCCCGGTTAAGTCGGGAAGAAGTAGAAGTTTTGGAACGCAGGGAACAGTTTATTCACGATCAACAGGGGGTAATTATTAAAGCTGTTGAAGAAGCAAGACAGGCAGCAAGACAGGAAAGAATACGAAAAGAAACGCTAGTGATCGCCCGACAATTACTTTCACAGCTAGATAATGCCACGATCGCCCAAGTTACGGGGCTTAGCGTTGAGGATGTCCAAAATTTGCGATCGACCAATTCATAGTTTAAAGTGGGCGATCGTACCTTGAGCCGATCGCCCACCCTCAACCCCTCGACCTTGCAGATAGTGGCGCTACCCTCAAATCTGCTCTAAAATAATCAAAAATTATAAACAACAAGCCCAGAGGCGCTGAGGTGACTCCTAACGAGGGAACGGCAAACAGCGAAAGTCAGAAAATACCCGGCAAAACCCCCTTGGGTTCTAGTTACTACGGCTTGTTAGGGCTGCATCCTTCAGCCTCAGTAATCGAAATTCGGCGATCGTACCGGGAACTGAGCAAACTCTACCATCCCGATACCACCGAGCTGCCGCCCGCAGTCGCCACCGCCAAATTTCAGCAGCTCAACAACGCCTACGCCACCCTCAGCAACCCAGAACGTCGCCTCGCCTACGACCTCAAAATAGGCTATTCTCGCCAGAACGTGATTGGGCCACCTCCAGGCTTCAATACTCCGGTTTCGGGATCGGGCAAAAAAACTTACAACTCCGCTTACCTAGATCCCACGGATCGACCTCTTTCTCCCGGAGAAATGTTCGCTCTGTTTATCATGGGAGCTAGCTTAATCGGATGTTTGGTACTGGCGATCGCGATCGGCTTAATTCGCGGCAATTAAAGCCTCAAATCCCAAATCTCCAATCTAAAATCGGAAATCCTCAATCCGAAATCCCCAATCTAAAATCTAAAATCTAAAATCTAAAATCCCATGACTCTTCCTTCCGCCGACACTCCTTTGTACAACCATCCACTCCCGGAAATCGAGCAGTGGCTAAAAAGCCGCGGCTGCCAGCAAGATCGGCGAGAACTCCACTGCTGGCAGATCGATCGACCTACCTGGAAAGCAGAACTCTCCCTCGATATCGACCAACTCACCGTCCGCTACATCGATGCTGGAGCCGACGGCCAAGACATTCAGCGAGCATTCAAATACTCCCTCTCACGTCAGGACATTGAAGCTGCCGTTTTTTCGGGGCCGTAATTCGATTTTAGATTTGCGATTTTAGATTTTAGATAGGGAAATGATTTTAGATTGGGAAATACGGATAAAAACTCGCACTCTTTCTGTCTGTACATTCACCGACAATCCATCAATCTAAAATCTAAAATCGTTAGACTTTGCCAAATCGGCGGTTGCGTTGCTGATAAGTAGACAAAGCGCGGTGAAACTCCGATCGATCAAAATCCGGCCACAGCGTCTCAGTAATGTAAATTTCCGAATAAGCCATTTGCCATAGCAGAAAATTGCTCAACCGCATTTCCCCGCTCGTCCGGATCAGTAAATCCGGGTCACAAACATCAGCAGTATACAAATAGCGTTTAAATAAAACCTCATCAATCTCCTCCGGCTGCAACTTGCCCTCTTTCACCTGAGTGGCGATCGCCCGACAAGCTTGTACAATCTCCTGACGCCCCCCGTAATTCGTCGCCACCGTAAACAAAATCCCCTGATTGTGCTGAGTGGCCGTCACAGAACGCTCGATTTCCGCCTGCAAAGACTTCGGCAAAGCCTGCAAATTCCCCATAAATTGAATTTGCACGTCCTCGTCCACCATCTCCCGCAATTCTTGCCGCAACTTTCCCTCAAACAAACTCATTAAAAAATCCACCTCTCCAGCCGGCCGCCCCCAATTCTCCGTCGAAAAAGCATAGGCCGTTAAAGCTGGAATCCCCCAATCTTTGCAGCAGCGCAGCAGTTCCTTCAGAGTGCTAGCTCCTCGGCGGTGTCCCGCAATCCGCGGCAACCCCCTCTTCTTAGCCCAGCGCCCGTTCCCGTCCATAATCACTGCTATGTGCTTAGGCAGTAGTTCTTGTTGCAGATCCTCCGGCAACTTTTCCAAGCAAATTCCTTGACTCATGGTTTCTCCCGATTACCCGACTAACGGCGCAGTATCCGTTTTAATAGCGTCACTCCCTTCAATCCTATCTGGCGTCCGAGATTGCCGATCGGAATTGGAGCCACAACTCTTTCTCCCTCGGACGGAAACAGCTTTGCTTCCAGCAATTCCTTAAGTTTGTTGCTAGTCAAAGGTCGATTTAAAAGTCCCATCTGCGCCAGAGAAATAGAACCCGTTTCCTCGGACACCACCACGCACACGCAAGCTTGCACCCGTTCCGTAATCCCCATCGCCGCCCGGTGGCGGGTTCCCAACTGCCGCGACGCGGTGCGATCGGACAAAGGCAAAATTACCCCCGCCGACACGATCCGCGAACCTCGAACCAAAACAGCTCCGTCGTGCAGCAAAGTTTGCGGCTGAAAGATCGTCTGCAACAATTCTTTAGAAACTTCAGCATTTAGCTTTAATCCCGGCACAGAAAAATCCCGATCGTCGATCGGAGAATCTGTTTCTATAATTAGTAAAGCGCCCGTGCGGTTTTGCGAAAGTTCTTTTACTGCTTCCACAATTTCATCTATTACGCTGTCCGGTTCGGGATTTGGTCGGCGATCGCGTCCAAACAATTGCCGAAATTCCCCCCGACCCAATTGTTCCAGAAATCGGCGAAACTCCGACTGCAATATTACCGCCATTGCGACAGCCGAACCAGTCACCAAGCTGTTGAGGGCAACGTGCAACAGCCTCAATCCAGCCCAGTTGCTCACCGCCGCCGCCAGCATCAAAATGATAAATCCCCGTACCATCCACAGCGTTCTGCGCTCGCCAACAATGACGAGCACCAAATACGCAAGGGCAAAAACCAGTCCAATATCGATCCCTTGAATCAATAAGGACTGAACGAGGGGCAAGTTAAAGCCAGATTGTTGATTGTTCATGGTTCATCGAACGCTACCGCCTGTGAACCGCGAACCGTGATGCACTCGAACCCATGAACCATGAACAGTTGTTATAAGGAATATGCTGAAAATCCCCGTGTTTTTAGACCGGGAAGTGTCAATCCAATCGTGTGACTGAACAAGGCAAAAGTTAAAAGTGAAAAGGCAATCATCACTAAGTAAACATGGATTGTCTTTCTTTTAACTTTTAACTTTTAACTTCTAAGTTTTTACTTTGGAGCTCCGAGTCGTTCAGGAAGGCGGTCAAGCCTCAGCAAATCCTGGTAAGTTTCCCGCTGTATAATCGTGTTAACTTCCCCATTTCTCACTAAAACCGCTGCCGGTCGGGGTACTCGGTTGTAGTTAGAAGCCATGCTGTAATTGTATGCCCCTGTGGCCGTAACCGCGAGGACATCTCCGGCATGACACTCTGGCAATTTGGCATCTTTAATCAGAACATCGCCTGACTCGCAGTGTTTCCCAGCAATTGTCACTGTTTCCGTTAAGGGAGCAGACATTTTACCTGCTGCGAGGACTCGATAAACTGATTGATAGGTAATAGGACGCGGATTGTCCGACATCCCTCCATCCACAGCTAAATAAGTCCGCATTTCCGGAATGACTTTTTTAGAGCCAACGGTATAAGCTGTGACGCAGGCTGTACCGACGAGCGATCGACCCGGTTCGCAAAGCAATTTTGGTAATGGCAATTGCTGCCGCTCGCAAGCTGCTACCACTGCGGAGCAAATTGTACGAGCCCAATCTTCAATGCTGGGAGGATCGTCCGCTTCAGTATAGCGAATGCCCAACCCGCCGCCAATATTAATTTCTGTTGCTGGCAAACCATAACTCTGTGCTTTTGTCAAGGCCTGAATTATGACTTCAGCTAAATCGTCATGGGGTTGCAGTTCAAAAATCTGAGAGCCGATGTGAGCGTGCACTCCCACGCAAAATAACGACGGCTGTTGGCTGATGAAAGTAAATACTCGATCGAGCGAGTTGGGATCAAAGCCAAATTTACTGTCGATTTGACCCGTCTGAATGTACTCGTGGGTGTGACACTCAATTCCAGGAGTAAACCGCACCATAACTCGTGTCGGCTCACCTGTGAGGCTGCTGACACCGGATTCTCCCAACTCTGCTAGAGTCTCTAAATCCCGCCAATTGTCCGCTACGGTAATGCAGCCGCTTTCGACAGCTAGCTGCAGTTCCTCGCGGGACTTGTTGTTACCGTGGAAGTAGATTTTGTCGGGACTGACACCGGCTTGCAGTGCAGTGTAGATTTCTCCGGCGGATACGACATCTATCCCTAAACCTTCCGAAGCTGCGATCGCGCAAACTGCCAAACAACTCCAAGCTTTAGAAGCATAGAGCACTTGAGATTCGCCCGGATAGTAACGCTTAAAAGCATCCCGGTACTGGGTACAGGCCGCCCGCAGCGTTTCTTCGTCTAAAATATACAACGGCGAGCCAAATTGCTCCACCAAAGCTGTCACCTCGCAGCCTCCGATTTCCAACCGATCGCTGCTGTTAACACTGGCTGTCAGCGGTAACAGTTCTTGATTGGGCGATCGAGTTTGCAGGGCTTGTTGAGACTCAGACAGATACTTAAGTCCCGATTCCACCCCGAAAGATTGAGTTGATACCATCGCGCAATAACTATCCTTACGGTCTTTCCCAGTGTACAATTGACGGCAAGCAATTGGGTCAGTTGCCCCCAGATTCATTCCGCAAGCAGGCTGACTGACTGAGACTCGATCGAACTGGAGCATCCTTGCAGTGAGTAATTATCCAATCTAAAATCTCAAATCTAAAATTTAAAATCGGCTGTGCGTTTTCTACAAATTAAACATCTCGCGGCAGAACACCTCAACAGTGCAGTCGAACTCGATCGACTTTGTTTTGGCGGACTTTGGGCGATCGAAGGCTACAGGCGCGAGTTAGACAGTCCTAACAGTGATTTATTAGGTCTTTGGACATGGGAGGGGGCGGGCACGGGGGCACCGGCCCTACAGATTCGGGCGGACACGGGGGCACCGCCCCTACAGATTCGGGCGGGCACGGGGACACCGCCCCTACAGATTCGGGCGGGCACGGGGACACCGCCCCTACAGATTCGGGCGGGCACGGGGGCACCGCCCCTACAGATTCGGGCGGGCACGGGGGCACCGCCCCTACAGATTCCGCCAAATCTCATTGGTATCGGTTGTTTGTGGGCGATTTTAGAAGAAGCTCACATTATAATGCTGGCAATTCATCCTCAGTTTCAAGGTCAGGGTTTGGGACAAGCTCTGCTTTTGGCTTTGCTAAAATCGGCTTGTGACAGGCAATTAGAGCGATCGACTTTAGAGGTGCGGGATTCTAATTTAGCGGCAGTTTACCTGTACAAAAAGTTTGGTTTTAAAGAGGCTGGACGGCGCAAGCGATACTACGAAGACACTGGGGAAGATGCTCTGGTGATGTGGCGCAGCGGTCTGGAAAAACCGGAATTTCAGCGATATTTGGCGGATGAGAAACGGGAGATGTGCGATCGGCTGCATCAGAAAAACTGGCATTTGGCGATCGATAAATTTTGAGTTTAGAATGTAATTTGTTGGCTCTTCCGTACTTAGTGTGTTAAGTTTACTTAAATTTATCCTCAAGGCTTTGCTAAGTAAGGCTTTGAGATTATTTACATCGGCTTGCGCTGTTGAGCAACTTGCTCAACTGAGGGTGATTGCCTTGAAATCCCAGCCAGCTATGGTGTAGGACACCAGAAAACTAATAATTTGGCACACTAAGTACGGAAGAGCCAAAATAGTTTTCTTAGCTAAGTCATCTAAATTTTTCGCCTATCTACCTAAAGGCATAAATTCGGGAATTGAGTGCAGGCTTTGGGCTAATTTACTTGAAGCGCTATCTTCCCGCTCAGCAGCTTCCACAGCATACTCGTATCGGTAGGGATATAGCGTCAGGTTGTGGAAGCTGCGTACCAGCTTCGTGTCATAAATCGATCGAGTATCTGCTCCATATCCTCAAAGTTTTCGATAAAAAACTCCACCTCATAGATAATTGCAGTCTCATCATAGGATGTAGTTTTGCTCTCTGGTTCGGGTTCGGCTAATATTCCTTGTGCTGATTTGTATTAAAGATTCCTAATCTAGTTTCTTATTGGCCAGGCAAGATCCCTGCCCAATAATCACAATCTGTGAGAACCCGCTCTGAACATTCTACTTGTATATCGATCGACCTTCGATCTGGCTGTTCAGATTTTGATGATGGCTAAAGTATTCTTCAAGGATATTTTGGCAGGATGTTGCAACTACCTTTGCGTTGTCTAGTTTTGTCAATTCTTCAGTTGTTATGCCTAGACTATGCACTGAATTTTTGTAATGATATTCCTCTACACAGATAGTGTAGTGAGCATCGGCTTGTACGGGCTGTCCCTTAATGCTCAAAGATTCAAGCTGACTTTGAGCATCACTGTAAACTGCCTGAACACCTTTGCTGACCTGAAAACAACAACTTTCACCGGGTATTCTGTTTTCCAGTCTCATAATATGTGCGAAAATCTGGGTGAGCTGTAGGCCTGTAACTTTAAGTTTATAAAGTACATCGTCGTAAGGAAAAACTTCTTTAAGATCGCTCAGTGTAACTAGCGGGCCTAATTTTGTTTTACGGATTGAACCGCTTCCGATCAGAGCTACATCCAACAACATATCGAGTTGGGCAACAATATCAACGATTAAGTTACCTAATTCCGTTTCTTCTTCACGATTAGGATGCGTCAGTTTATGGGCTAATCGTCCAATTAGTCGATTATATTTGCGATCGACCTCTTCTTGGAAAGTCGCAATCAGCTTTTCGATTTCGGGATCTGCCTGGGCCAGATTATTATCTACAGGCAGGAGTTGCCACTTCCATTCAACGATGCTGTTAGTATCATCATCTACTACAATATCGAAACGTCCTATTTGGTCTGTGCCAATTCCAGCTTGTGCGATCAGAATATTGTTAACTTCGGCAGGGTGTTCTAAAAATGTATGAGAGTGTCCGCCAAGAATCATATCCACACCCCATTCTGGGTTGAGCAACGCCGCTAGTTTTTTATCCTCTTCAAAACCGATGTGAGTTAGCAGAATTGTTAGATCAATGTCCTCGTTTTTGTAGGCGTCGCAAATTTTACCAACTTCTGAAGCGGCATCTTCAAGACTTAGAAATGTGCTAATACTGAGATCGCGTTTTAAGGACTTAAGAACTTCTTCAGTTACAATTCCGATGAACATAATATCGAATCCATCTACATTGAGGATGACATATGGATTCATCAAGCGTTTATTGTACTTTGTGATATACAAGTTGGCATTCACGATTGGAAAATTTGCCATCTTTTCCAAGAATAGTAAGTGAGGCAACCCATAATCCAATTCGTGATTCCCCAGAGTCACTACATCTGGAGCGAGGTAATTCATAATCTCTATGGTTGAAATACCTCTATATTCCTTATCAATCAGAGAACCCTGCACCATGTCACCTGAAATGACAAAAAGCACGTTTTTCTCTTCCTGGCGTACTTTATTGATATAGCCGGAAAGGAGGGACACTCCACCTATCAGATGACCCTCTTCACCCCCAGCCTCTGCCAGAAAGTCTCCGTGCATATCATTGGAATGCAAAATCGTAAATTTTTTAAACCGCTCTGTGGTCGTCATGATCTTTTACCTTTGTGAAACTAACAGGTTGAATTTTGCTCAGTTACTATCTGTTGTTATAGCTAGTGACTAATAGCCACTAACTACTAACCTGCAATCAAGAGTACGTGACTCTAAAAGATGGGCTTAAAGAGTGGCTGTTGTAAATAGGTGCTTCAAATCTTCAACGAAACTGGTGAAAAATTTGCTCTCATCAACCTGCAACGCCACCCAGGCATTTGCTCCTGTTTTCGGTGCAGGACGACTATCAATCGATGTCTGTCCCAGTGTAAACTCTCCCTTTGTTTCAACTCGAACTTTTGCCCTTTTCAACATCAAAGTTTCTGGATAAAATAGGTATCCCAAGGTTGCTGCATCATGGACAAGAAGACCGGGAATTCCTGCTGTTTCTCGATAACCCAAGGCTGTGCCAATCATGAACTCACAAAGAGGTATTAAGAATTGAGAAAGTTTACTCTCTGGATTCGCCTGAGTGACTGCGTGAGTCATATCTCGTGTGAAAATTAAGTGTCGGGTCACGTCTAGCGGCATCACGACAATATCATCTCGGCTGTCAAATACTGTCTGAGCAGCTTCCACATTAAACCAAATATTGAATTCGGCATGGGGAGTCACATTACCGGAACAGAAAAAAGCGCCTCCCATGATGACAATTTCCTTCGCTTTTTTCAGGATGCCGGGACTTTTCATTTCCGCCGCAGCGAGGTTTGTCAGGGGACCGATCGCTACAATGGTAATCTCCCCTGGATTTGCGTTTAGCTCGTCGATGATAATTTCGTCGGAGTAGCGAGCATCCTCAAAATTATGGGTGGGTGGGGGTAAAGTATGAGACAGATTGCCCATCCCATCCGCCCCATGAATATGTCCGGCATCTTCCACAACTTGTTTGATGGGGACACCGCGACCCACTTTAATGTCTGGGAACCCTGCTAAATTTAAAATCTGGCTAGCACTAGAAAACGTGCGTTTAGCAGCGACATTGCCATCTGCGGAAGTAACGGCGACAAGTTCAGCAAGTCCTTGTTTGACTAAGGCCAGAAGCCAAAGGAAAGCATAAATATCGTCTCCGCCCGGATCGGTGTCGAGAATAATTTTGGGATGAGTGAGTTGAGTTGTCATAGGAAAGATTGCTCCAGGAAGGGATGAGGGTATAAAAGTCCGATCGGGATTAGTATCAAGGTTGCGATCGCTCTTCAAGTCAGCAGCAGCACCTCTATAAACCGATTCCAAGTCAACGCCTGTCCTCCTGTTTGCTCTTGCAAAAATGTGATTTCATCCTTAGACAGAGGTGGCTCTCTCAAACTGGCCAGTGCCGTATTCATCTCCTGCATACTGATGGAATCATCTGCATCGACATCAATGGGTAAGAAATAGGTGACAAATTCTGTGTATCTCGACATCAACCGTTGATGGCGCAACATCAATTCGCCAAATTCCTCAAAGTCGATCGCACCACTGCCATCTCTATCCATGCAGTTGAACAGATAGGTAAGTTCACCCTCAGAGAGGACTTTTCCTGCCTGATGCAAGTGAGTTGCAAGCTCCTGGGTTGAGAGAAACCCACTGCGATCGCAATCGATTGCATCAAAGATGTAGCGTAAATCGCCTTTAATCGCAGGATTTGCCTGCTCAAACAAGATATTGCGTTGCTGCCCCTGAAGCGCGGCTCTGAGTTGTTGCCGGAAGCTAGCAATAGTTTCCTTGGCTACGAGGAACCGCTGTCGGTGTTCCTCTGGACTCGCCACTGTATGCAGCACCACGGGTACGAGGGAAGGTAGCGATCGCTGCAAGATTAGAAAACACCCAATCGTTACAATTGCAAACGGCACCGACAGAACGGGTAGCTTCAGCAGCGAGAACAGGGGTGCCAAGAGAATACTGACGATCGATGCCAAGAAAGCACAGATCAGACCAATCGAAATGCTGAGACGGTTTGGCGTCTAAAACACTCCCCCAATTGCTGTGGCGGTGAGAGCTGCATTGTAGCCCCACAAACCTGTATACAGTTGATCGGGCTTGGCTCCCAGCAGCAAACCAGCTAGCAGGTACATGGCGCAACCGAGCAATCCCACCACTGCCCCAATCGGGGTACAGATGGCAACGCCTAGGAGGACTAGCCCAACTGAAACAAGCTTGTCTGAGAAAAAGACCTGCGCCAGACCGATCGGCAGCGATTGTACCAAGCGAAATCCGTCAATTGCACCCGCTGGAAAAGGGGGTGGCGGCGGCCCCAGATCGAAGAAGGGTTGGGGCACAAATGCCAGCAGGAGTAGAAATGGCAGCATCACCCCATTAAATGGGATGCCCAGTGGAGCAACTCTGAAGCGGGTGGCAAACCACGTCCCTACCGTCTCCATCACCACGGCTGTGAGAGCAGACAGGATAATGACGGCGATCGCCCAGACAGGATTCCAGGCTCCATTGCCAAACGCCCCAAAGAACGCCATCGCCGCACCAACGAGCATTCCATTCAACCCGAAGATACCATTCTGGATGGCGCCTGGATTGGCTTTGAGGACGATCGCCATTAGCGTTGCGCTGGCAGTCCCGACTAAGCTCATGCCCCCCAGCCAGGGAGACTGAATGAACATAGCAGCGAGGATTAGCAATCCACTCAAAGGGTTGTTGACGAAAATGACCTGACTAATTCCCCGCAAAGTGGCGTTGATGAAATCCAGCAGGGGTTGATTGGCGAGGCGCTGATTGAGGGCTTGCATTGTACCCAGCCCCGCTAGAAGTCCCTTCGGCTTCTGGAAGGAGGGTTCCGGTGCCAAAATCCGCGAAATCAGTTCGTGTAAGGGTAATGGCTCGTCGGTTGTGGTGGCCATAGAATGAGCGTTGCTTATTGGTTTGTCGGTTTTGAGCAAATATTAAGGGGGTTTTCCGCCATGCAGCGGTTTAAGGCGTAATCTTTGGATTTGCCCAATTCCACTCAAATTACAGATAACGCAATAGAAACGATAGCATAGGACAGGGCAGCGATCGCAGACATACCGTATCTTTCTGTCATTTAATCAAAGCCTGTTACCAGTTCATTGAGCAAGGCAGCAACTTTTTGAGCGGACATTGTATGTCTCAGAAATTAAAGAGTAATCTCTCACCATTAGTAGCGACGCATTTCAGTAAGCCAAAGCTTTTCTACTCAAGTAGTCGTCACCCTTTTAGTAGAAAAGCAGACATGAAGGTCAAAAACAAGCTGGGATAAATTTATTTGTTTGTGGCCTCATCTTCCAGAGACTTATACTTTGATCCATCAGGCATAACAGCACCTTCGAGCAAAGCACCACTCAGGTCAGAAATGCTAACTTTAGCACCTTTGAGATTTGCACCAGTTAGGTAGGCACTCTTCAGGTTGGCACCACTCAAACTAGCATCTCTCAAATCTGCACCACTCAGGTTCGCATTACTCAAATCTGCACAAATTAAATTAGCATTGCTAAGATTCGCACTACTAAGATTAGCCTGAGTCAAGCGAGCAAAACTCAGTTTTGCATGACTTAAATTTGAACCACTAAGTTTAACCTGACTGATATTAGCATTATCTAAATTGGCATAAGTCAAATTAGCATTACTCAAGTCGCTTTCCATCAAATTGGCTTTACTGAGATTGGCATGAGGAAGATTAATATCTACTAACTCCGCACCAATAGCATCCAAACCTCTAAGAGAAACACCATCCTCATTCAAATCTTGGAGTGCCAGAATTCTGGCATAGCTAACTTTTACGCCGTGTGCTGCATCAACTATACTCCAAGCTTGGTAATGAAATTGCTTTCTGCGATCGGGTGCTTCCTTAATGAATAAAATTAAAGCAACGACAAGACTGAGAGCATCAACACTCTCCAGAATCTCTCCAATCAGGGAATTATCATCCGCCCCCACATAAATTATGATGAACAGAACGGCTGAAATACTAGCAACTAACCAGGCGGGTTGTGCCCAAAAATTATCAATGAATTTTTCTAAAATTCCTTTGAGAACTTCACCCAATCGCTGAACGAATGATTGACCCTGAAATTGCCGATAACTATCAGTTATTTTCGAGAGCATTTTGTGGATAATTTCACCATCCAACTGAATTGATACTAAAGGCTTTTTCTGTTCCTCGGTTGGCGGCGCGATCGACTTAGATTCGTTCAGTAATTGTGTCTTTGATTCTTTTGGCTGATGGTGGGTGACATCTTTTTCATCTGGGACAACATTTGGTGTAGAAACAACAACTGCGCCTTTTAGCATCAAACCACTAATTGTTCTGTAGGCATCTGTCCACGCCCGCTTGACTTCGGGAGTCCAATCTTCTTGGAGATACTGCTCAAAAGACATCAGCAGTGCGTCTCCCACTGGACCATAATATTTGGGAATTACTCCATAGCCGATGTGTCTGCCTCCCAAGGCCTTGAGAACTGGCCCTAAAGCTTCTGGAGAGCGGAGATTTTCTACTACCAATACCAAAGCATTTAGGAGCTTTTTCTGTTGCTTTTCTATCTCAATATTGGCAAACAGCGGTTTATATTCTGGGTGAGCGATGAAGAGGTTTTCGTAGAAGCTAGCGGCAAATTCATCAGCACGAGGTTTGATTTTATCGAAACTGCTTTCCAGTACATCTACGGCTAACTCTGGCTCTTTTTCGGGAACTGATTCTAGTTGGTGATTAGCTGCTACAGTCACCTTTTTTTCGGGGATTATCTCTGTTTCTAAGTGAACTTCTTCAGGTATAGTTTCTACACCTGCGCCTTTTAACATCAAAGCAGTAATCGCTCCGTAGGCATCGATCCATGCTTGTTTGACTTCAATAGTCCAATCTTCCTGAAGATACTCCTCAAAGGTCATTAGTAGTGCTTCTCCAACTGCCGGGTAAGAATTGGCGATCGCTCCATAACCCACGTGTCTCCCTCCCAGTGCGTTTAGAACCGGCCCTAAAGCCTCTGGGGAACGAAGATTTTCTACTACCAAAACCAGAGCATTTATCAGCTTTTTCTGTTGCTTTTCCATCTCAGTATTGGCAAACAGTGGTTTCACTTCTGGATAAAGTTTAAACAGGTTGTCGTAGAAAGTAGTGGCAAATTCATCAGCACGAGGTTTGATTTTCTCAAAACTTTGCTCTAAAATTTCAACATTTAAAGACATATTTTTGTTTCTCTCTTGAAAGTTGACCATCCCTTGTCTAAAGACAGGGTTTTTTAACTAAGTAGGTAGGCGCTGTAAAACGCAATTATGTAAGCGATTGTAAAGTATCCTTAGCCCTAAGCGTGGCTAAGTCTGTGCTGTTTACATACTGTTACATGGCTCTGCTTAATGCAGCCTACCTACTTATGCGGCTCTGATGAGTGCTTTTGATAGAGTGCTTGCAACCTGAGAGTTTCTTTGCTGACGCCAGGGCCAGACATTACAAACTTAAATTTTCCAACTCTTGGCACAGGGTAGCCATAAACTCCTCTGCATCGTTGATGCCCATTTCTCCTAAAGCTTTCCACTCTTCACTGGTGTAATCTAAATCTAGTCCCATCACGTCTTGAGTCCAATAGGGCAAATTAGATGGGTTTTCCATTAGATCACAGGTTATTTTTAAGATTTCTGTTCCGGTCGTCTTTTTTCTAGCCTTTGTCGCTAAGCAAAAGGAGAGCAATTTCGCTAAATTACTTTGTGGTGGAATAGATATTAGAAAAGCCATATTTTGGGCTAGTACAAACTTGTCTAACTTCATTGGATATTTTCCTCGTTTTTCGATATTCAAGTAAGGTTTATTTGGAGATGACGGAGAGCAAGTCCAGGAATTACGCAAAAGTTCAAATAAACCGGGTTTTTCGACTGGAAAAAATAGCCATAAAGCCGATTTTACGTCAAAGAACCCCGGTTGATCTGTAAGTCCTAAACTTATGACTATAGCTGAAAAGCATCAATTGCCAGAAGTTTTGCTAGAAATTTTCTTTCCTATAGCCAAACCCGTATTTATGGCAGAGATTCCTCAATTGTAGCGAGAGTCCAGGAGGGCCGCAGAAATATACGTCAACTTTATTGGGCGCGTGTTGCTGCGCTACATCGCGGAAAATCTCTTCCCAGTCTGGACGACCAGTTTGTGTACGGCTCTTTAAACCTGTAATCAAATCAACCTGCGTTTGGGAATGCATCAAATCCATTGCCACAAATAGGGTGCTGGATTTCATATCTGACTTTTGTTGGGCACCTGTCAAATACAAATTAATGTCAAATAAGTTGTTAGTGTCTTGGGCTTCGATTCTGGATAAGAGTTCAACAAACCATTCAAACGCTTTTTGCTCTCGGTTGAGCCAGTAAAAATGTACCTTTTGCAAACGCATTCCTGAAGAACCGTGTTGGCTTCGGTACAGCATACTTTTGAGAATAGAGGCAAATGGAGTTACGCCAATACCCGCACCGATTAGAATAGCGTACTTAGATTCAAAGATATGGGTACTTGGTGTCCCATAGGGCCCATCTAAATGGACAAGAACTCCAGGCTCGTATTTTGAGTTACCTGACCGTATCCATTGCTCGTGCTGTTCTCGGAAAAGTTGATATAATTTTCCAGTCCAACTGCCCGCAGAGCGTATGTGTACAGATAAGACATCCTGCATTTCGGGGGCGCTACTAATTGTGAATGGATGCCATTCATATTTGGAGAGACTGGGACATTTAACAAACACATAGTCCCCTGGTTGATAGTGGAAAGATTTCGGACGTGCAATTTCCAAACCTAGAACTTTGGAGGGGAGTAAAGAGGCATTAACTACATAGGCAGGCTCTTTTGTATTCTGCCGGCGAATAACCAGTTCGATCGCGAATCCCACAACAGGTAACAACACCCACTGCCAAAAAACTGGCCCGTGAACTAACGCCAGGGCAAACCACACGACGTACAACATATGAGCTGTATAGAAAAGCGCAAATTTTCCGCCTTTGCGGATTGGAGCTTGCGCTGTCACCCACATAACTGCGAAAACTAGCAGTAATAAAAATCCTGACAAGCCAGCCTTCGTTGCAAAAAGACTTTGTGCAAAGGGAACCGGCAATGTGGTGTAATTGAGAAAATGCGCGATCGTATGGACGATCGCAAAGGCAAACATGAATTGACCCACGAGCTTGTGAAACTCGATGCCCTCATCTATCGGCAGATAGTTGTTGATCCTCGTTTTGCGAAGCCAAGTCATAAAATGCCGCAGCATGGGAATTAGGATCAATGCCCCGTTGAAGTTGAGCGCTGCGCCACATCCCCGCGCAATTTGAACGTACACATTTGCGCCTAGACTTGCATATCGATCGACAGCCCCAAAGAAAAGAACCAGATTGGCAATAAGATAGAGGGACAAAAAAGCGATCTTGACCCAGTTGTTTTGAATATAATGCTTGATGTACGCCTTTGGCGACCTTTTCTCTTTGGGCGCAACTGCTATGGCGTCGTCGTCTGGCTGGCGAGGTTTTAACCAGCTAACGGGGCTAACTGCCATCGCCTCAAGCAGATCGGGATGCTTTCCGATTAAACCTTTGAACTCTTCAAAAGAAATTTCGCCACTTTTATCGGTATCAGCTTCTAAAAACAAAATGTCAACCAGACCGGTAACTTGTTCCGGCGGAAAGGTTAAATTATTTTCCTTCAAGCTAGCAGCAATCAAGTGAGAAACTTCGTCTTTTTCGATGGAGCCATCCCCGTTAATGTCGTGCAATTGATAAGCAAATTTCAGTTTTTGCTCTTCAGTTGCAAAGACAAGTTCCTCTACTGTTTTCAGAAATTCCTCTATGTCGATAACGCCACTTTTATCGTTATCAAACATCGCAAACATTCGCTCGGCAAAATATTCATCTTTCAGCCCCATAGCTTTCTTAAACTCCGAGCGATCGATTTGTTGGTCTTTTCCACCAATCTTGGTAAAGACTTGTCGCAATTCCTCTAAAATTTTTCTCGGAGTATCCATCGTGAGATTAACCTCGGTTTTTTTTGTTTTCCAATTTTTCGCCAGTTAGGGAGCCAGCTAAAACTATCATTCTTGCATTACTGTATACAGCAGTCGGACAAATAAGCATGACATCATTTTTCAAATTTGAATATAATGTCATGCTTATTGATCCAAAGTTTAGATTTGAGCAACGTTCAGGTTAGCAACTAACCCATACGTTGATATGTACTCTTCTAACTCCGCTAAATCAACACTGCCATTTTTATCGGAGTCAAGAGTATTAAAAAGATAATCAGTGATGTAGCTTCTGACTTCTTCAGAGCTACGTTCGCCTGTTGTCATATCTTCGATTAGCCCTAACAACTCCATAATCTCAGTTCGTTCTAGTGCCTTACTTCCATCCGTATCCAATTGCATGAACAGCTTTTTGATATCTGCTGTTGCCACTCTCGAAGAACGCAGTGTTTCTCTCAATATGTCATTGCCAAATGAATTCATGAACAATATCTGTTCGATGAGTGGTATGCAGAAAAAGCCTAGGGCTGCCCAAAAAATTGCATATTTTACGGCTTCTGGATTTGCAGTTGCACTAACTCCGATGAAAAGAGCCGCCCAAAGGAAAAAGTTGGGATTCACAAGCAGGATGTAAGCATCGCGAGCTTCTGCCTTGCTAAGCTTGCCCTTTGTAAATGCTGAGGTTAATACAGCCAAAACGCGCATTGAGACAAAGACCAAAGTTGCCAATGCTAGTTGTTGCAGACAAGCGAGCGAGCGATTCGGATCGGTTGAAGAAAATAGATCCGAAATGAAGGTTGATGGAGTAAACTGAAAGCCTGTTGCCAAGGCCATGAATGCGACAGCAAGCACTCCGATGAATTTCCAGTTTTTACTGTGGTGGTTTGATTCAACAGGGGATTTGTCGCGCCAAAACTGGGCGATCGCACCCGGTATTGCCAGACCTAAAATTAGAATGACGCCGAAAAAGATCAGGCTGTCAACGTTAATGGGTAAATTGGCAACCTTCAATGTAGCCAAAAGCGCCAGTGGAGCAACGATTGATAGCGTTCTTGACAAAAGAGCCGACGGATAAAGATTGCCGCCCCAAAGCACTGATAAAACTGGGGAAGTAAGGGCTGGGGGAACCATCCAAAACAGCACCCACAAAACTTTGTACAGATCCGCTTCAGTCTGATACAAAAATCCCGAAAATATTAAAAATAGCCCAACTGCCCATCGCACTGCCATCCACCCGTAAACTAGATACTTCACAGTAGAGGTTACTTTGCGTTTACTCGCTGCAAAGTCAATGTCTAAGTAGGTATAAAACGTTGAGGCGGCAAGACACGCAACGATTATTGCTCGAAATAGGACTGACGGAATCCCTGCTTCTGAGGTGCTGATTGCCCTTGCCAAGCTTCCCAGCAAGAAGGCGGTGGCATAGATCAAAATCGCCCACATAATTGAAAGATCGTTGATCTCTTTCCGCAGGGAAGCAGCACCGCCGGATTCCTTATCGCGAAACTTGACGAGATCCACACCGCTGAGAGCTTTACCATTGGGGAGTTTTAGGTGTTTATAAGCTGTCGGCGGTAGACCGCTTAAATAAAGTGCTAGAGGCTCCAATACATATTGGTGGCACACTACTAGAACTGTTTCGCCGCGTTCCAAGTGCGGTACAATTTTGTCTTCGTAGAAACGGGCAGCGCGAGAGTAAACTTGGGCAATCTTTTCGCCAGCCGGAGGTGCTTCGTTATGAGAGTGCAACATTTCCTCGAAGCCTTCGTAGCCCAGTGCTAGACGCAGCAAATTTAGGTTGCGACCCGCAAAAATGCCAAAGGATTTTTCGCTAATTCGGTGGTCGATTTGAACGGGGGTATCGGGCGACTTTAGTGCTTGACTTTCAGCAAGGGCGATTTCACAGGTTTGCCTAGCGCGTCTCATGTGGGAGACATATACTGCGTCAAACTTTGTACCTTTTTTCTTCAGGTCAACACCTGCACGGCGTGCCTGCAATCGGCCAAAGGATGTGAGGTCAACATCCAGAACTCCTGCAAAAATGTTGCGTTCGTTACTGGTACTTTCACCGTGCCGAATAAAGTAGACACGTCCTAGCTGTTCTGCATTGAATTCTTTGTGTGAAGCCACAGAAGTTGTTGTGGCTGCATCCTGGAATTTACCTGTAACTTCGATCGATCGATCGATCGATCGATCGATCGATCGATCGATCCATTGTCGGTACTTTCTACCTGGTCATCTAAGTTTCTAGTGTTCATTATTTACTTTCACTACGCCTTAAACAGGATTTAGATTCTTTTCCAAAATTGAAGTTTCAGACTTTTAAGTTCAGACGAGTTAACGACCAAAGAACTCTGCTACGAAAGCAATGTCTTTGACCGTGCAGAGTATAGTCTGAGCCAAACTCCTCGGAGTGTATCTAGCAACACTTACTAATTGATCGGGAGCGATCGCACAACTGACAACAGGAAGAATACCCAAATCTTCAACGAATCGGGGGCAAAATTTTAGATGAAGAAAGCCCAGCTCGCTGTCGCCATCCCAAACCAACATATTCGGGAGATGGCCTGCCGCTTAATGGTGAGTTTAGGGGATCGATCGCCCATCTAACTAATAAGTTTTGTGCAAAACCCGGCCTTTACTTCGAGAATTATCACTTTTGCGCCTACATGACAGCCAAAAAGATTGTGCTAGAATCCATCAATACGCAGTCGTAGGTTGGGCACGGGCCGAGAAGAGCAATCTTCTTGCAGTCTAGGGGAGGTTGTAGGTCAGCCACCATTTGGGTCTTCCCAGTTGAAAGCCATCCTGCAACATGAGCCTGGAATCTGCAACCGCAGCCGAGTGCGGCAGATAGGTTGGGAGTGTCGCGCTAGAATAAGCAGTACGAGTTAACACTCGAACACAAACGCTCGTTGTGCGAGCGTGACCTCGAAACGGGCACATAGCAGCAGGTGATGGGAATAAATCATGTTTGAACGCTTCACAGAAAAAGCAATAAAAGTAATCATGTTGGCCCAGGAAGAAGCTCGCCGCCTGGGTCACAACTTCGTAGGGACAGAACAGATCCTCCTGGGTCTGATCGGAGAAGGAACCGGGGTTGCAGCAAAAGTCCTCAAATCAATGGGCGTCAACCTAAAAGACGCGCGCATTGAAGTGGAAAAAATCATCGGGCGCGGTTCCGGCTTCGTAGCAGTCGAAATTCCGTTCACTCCCCGCGCCAAGCGGGTTCTAGAACTATCCCTAGAAGAAGCTCGCCAACTCGGACACAACTATATAGGTACTGAACACCTGCTGCTGGGCCTGATCCGCGAAGGTGAAGGAGTAGCGGCCAGAGTCTTAGAAAACCTGGGAGTAGACTTGTCGAAAGTCCGCACCCAAGTGATTCGGATGCTGGGAGAAACCGCAGAAGTCGCAGCCACTGGCGGCGGTGCCCGCACCAAAACCCCAACCCTGGATGAATTCGGCGCCAACCTGACTCAAATGGCGGTCGATGGCAAACTAGACCCAGTAGTCGGACGCCAAAAAGAAATCGAACGGGTAATTCAAATCCTCGGTCGCCGCACCAAAAATAACCCGGTGCTCATCGGCGAACCCGGAGTCGGTAAAACCGCGATCGCCGAAGGCCTGGCCCAGCGCATCGCTAACAACGACATCCCAGACATCCTCGAAGAAAAGCGCGTCGTTACCCTCGACATCGGCTTGCTGGTTGCGGGGACGAAATACCGGGGCGAATTTGAAGAACGCCTCAAAAAAATCATGGACGAAATCCGCACAGCGGGTAACGTGATTTTGGTGATTGACGAAGTACACACTTTGATCGGTGCAGGTGCGGCTGAAGGCGCGATCGACGCAGCGAACATTCTCAAGCCGGCTTTGGCAAGAGGCGAGCTCCAGTGTATCGGCGCTACCACCCTCGACGAGTACCGCAAGCACATCGAGCGCGATGCAGCCCTAGAACGGCGCTTCCAGCCCGTCATGGTCGGCGAACCCACGGTTGACGAGACGATCGAGATTCTCTTCGGTCTGCGGGAACGCTACGAACAGCACCACAAGCTGAAAATCTTGGACACGGCCTTGGAAGCCGCAGCCAAACTCTCTCACCGATACATCTCCGATCGCTTCCTCCCAGACAAAGCAATTGACTTGGTAGACGAAGCAGGTTCTAGAGTTCGCCTGATCAACTCCCAACTGCCCCCCGCAGCCAAAGAACTTGACAAAGAACTCCGCCAAGTCCTCAAAGATAAAGACGAAGCGGTGCGTTCTCAAGACTTTGACAAAGCCGGCGAATTGCGCGATCGGGAAATGACCATCAAAGCCGAAATTCGCGCTATTTCCCAAGCCAAAAAAACCGACTCGGCCCGCACCGGCGAAACCGACCCATCGCCAGTTGTCACCGAAGAAGATATCGCTCAAATCGTGGCAAGCTGGACGGGCGTACCGGTAAACAAACTGACCGAATCCGAATCCGAAAAGCTGCTGCACATGGAAGATACCTTGCACCAGCGCTTGATCGGCCAGGAAGAAGCAGTGAAAGCCGTTTCCCGCGCCATCCGTCGCGCTCGCGTCGGCTTGAAAAATCCCAATCGCCCGATCGCCAGTTTCATCTTCTCCGGGCCTACCGGCGTCGGCAAAACCGAACTCACCAAAGCCCTAGCCGGCTACTTCTTCGGTTCCGAAGATGCGATGATTCGGTTGGATATGTCGGAGTACATGGAACGTCACACCGTCTCCAAACTCATCGGTTCTCCTCCGGGGTACGTCGGCTACAACGAAGGCGGCCAACTCACAGAAGCAGTCCGTCGCCGTCCTTACACCGTCGTGCTGTTCGACGAAATCGAAAAAGCCCACCCCGATGTCTTCAATATGCTGTTGCAAATATTGGAAGACGGCCGCTTAACAGATGCCAAAGGTCGCACCGTGGACTTCAAAAACACGCTGCTGATTATGACCTCCAACATCGGTTCTAAGGTGATTGAAAAAGGCGGCGGCGGCCTCGGTTTCGAGTTCAGCGACAACCAAGCCGATGCTAATTACAACCGCATTCGTTCTTTGGTTAACGAAGAACTCAAAAACTACTTCCGCCCCGAATTCCTCAACCGACTCGACGAAATTATCGTCTTCCGCCAGTTGAACAGGGAAGAAGTCAAGGAAATCGCCGTCATTATGCTCAAAGAAGTGTTCGGTCGTTTGACAGAACAGGGAATCACCCTGGAAGTGACCGAAAAATTCAAAGAACGGCTGGTCGAAGAAGGCTACAACCCCAGCTACGGAGCCAGACCCCTGCGCCGCGCCATTATGCGCTTGCTGGAAGACAGTTTGGCTGAGGAAATCCTTTCTGGCCGCATCAAAGACGGCGACACCGCTGTTGTTGATGTGGGTGAGGACGGAATTGTTAAGGTGCTGCAAGGTCAAAAGCGGGAATTGCTGCCCCAAGGCGTTGAGTAAGTTTGAGTAAGTGCGATCGCGAGTTAAGTTTTGAAATAACCAATCTCGTAATCGCAAACAACTCAAAATCCTCAAATAAAAAAGGTAGAGAATCTTAGTTCTCTGCCTTTTTTATGAGTTAATATCAACACAATGTACGCTTACTTTTCTAAGTATCTTCGTCTCAAAAAATAGGAGACCGATCGACTCGGTTTCTGTAGGACGGCGCCGCCGTGTTCGCCCTTCCGGGTTTCTGAATACCCCAACAAAGTTTTACGTTTAATTAGAGCGAGCTACTTCAAGGGCAATTAGATAATTAGCAAGAACTATATAGTGGAGAAATAAATGACATCTGAAAAAAAGAATTTGGGTACAGAAGTAGCAGAAAATCCGCCTGAAACCTGGTGGCAGAAAGCGTGGAAGTCACAGCGAGAAAATCTTCAGATAGTGATTATTGCTTTGAGTTTAGCAATAGTGATTCGAGCGTTGGTCGCCGAACCGCGCTACATACCCTCAGATTCTATGGTACCCACTTTGCACGTGGGCGATCGCGTCGTAGTCGAAAAAATCTCCTACTACCTCGAACCTCCCAAAACTGGCGACATCGTAGTATTTGCCCCGCCCGAAAAGTTGCAAGAACAAGGCTTTACCCAAGACCAAGCATTCATCAAGCGGGTAATTGGCTTACCGGGTCAAACCGTCGCCGTTAAAAAAGGTTTAGTTTATCTCAACGACAAACCCCTCGTCGAAAAATATATTGCCGAACCTCCTAAATACCAGTGGGGGCCTTATCGCGTCCCAGAAAATGAATACTTTGTGATGGGAGACAACCGCAACAACAGCAACGACTCCAGCAGGTGGGGATTTTTACCTAAGCAGAATATCATCGGCCGCGCTGTAGTGCGGTTTTGGCCTCTAGAACGCATCGGGGAAGTTTGAAGAAGTCATTAGTCATTAGTCATCAGTCATCAGTCATTAGTTATTGGTTATTGGTTGGTTGTTAGTTTGAATAACCAATAACCAATAACCAATGCCCGATGCCCAATGCCCAATGCCCAATGCCCAATGCCCGATGCCCAATGCCCAATGCCCAATGCCCGATGCCCGATGCCCGATGCCCGATGCCCAATGCCCAATGCCCAATGCCCAATGCCCAATGCCCAATGCCCGATGCCCGATGCCCGATGCCCAATGCCCGATGCCCGATGCCCAATGCCCAATGCCCCATTCTCATGCCTTATCCTGTACGGAAATTTCTACTTATTCTTGCGCCTTAAGGGGTAGGGACTTCCTCCGGCAACTGATAAAATAGTAGAAAAAGCAGCGGGATTTCTCGCCTAGATCAAAATTAGTAGAATATTAAAAAATTAGGAAAGCTATGGGATTTTTTGATTCAGAAATTGTTCAGCAAGAAGCCAAGCTGTTGTTTGAAGACTATCAATCTCTCATCAAACTAGGTGGCAATTACGGCAAATTCGATCGCGAAGGCAAGAAAATGTTCATCGCTCAGATGGAATCGATGATGGAGCGCTACCGTATTTTTATGAAGCGCTTTGAGCTTTCTGAAGACTTCATGGCTCAGATGACTGTAGAGCAGTTAAAAACACAGCTCAATCAATTTGGGATCACGCCCCAGCAGATGTTTGATCAAATGAACTCAACGCTGGAGCGGATGAAATCTGAGCTGGAAAAACAATCCTAGTGAGCAGAAGGAAGAAGGAAGGCACAACACGGATTTTGACACGGATACACGGATTAATTATCGAGTGTGAGCCAGAAGCCAGAAGTCAATCGATTTTAGATTTTAGATTTTAGATTAAAGAATTGAAGCATTGACCCCACGCATAAATTCGGGGGGCAAGTTTCATCTGATACAGGTTTTTTATTTCTGGGTCCTGAGTCTGCTTTCGGAATGAATCCGGGGGCTTGTATCCTGGATTCTTTCGGTCAGAGGAGAAATAATGGGTAATTTTGACACTCCCCACGGCCCAAGCCTGGGGATTCTCCAAGCTAAACTTGGAAGGGACAGGCAAAAGTCCCCCTAGACGCTCAAAACAATACCCGTATCAAAGATATTGCAATTGCGCTTACTTTTAGAGTTTTTCTTACTTTCAGAGTCCATCGCACGAGCCAGATAGGTACGCTCCTCACCCTGCCATTATTCGCCCTTTAAGTATTCCGCATCAAAGGCGGATGTCTCCGTTGCCGGGATTTCTCCGCACGCTTGATGATTCTTCGCGTAGATGGTTATTCTTACTTGCTGTTTGAATTATATCAAAAACTGAAGGCGGTTGAAACCGCTACCGACTTATCCCCGTGTCTAAAGCCAGGGGCCCGGCGGGCTCGTTCTTCGGTCAACTGCCAACAGTCAACTGCCAACTGTCAATTGTCAACTGTCAAACACCAACTGCCAACTGCCAACAGTCAACTGACAACTGACAACTGACTGATAATTAAGGCCGCTCAAAAGATGAAGCAGGTTTGAAACTTTCTGCGGGAACGCCTTCCAAAGCTTGGCTCATAAAATCCCGCCAAACAGGGGCGACAATCCCACCGCCAGTAGCACCGTAGCTCATCGGTCTATAATTGTCGTTGCCCATCCAAACAGCCACCGACAACTGCGGCACGTAACCCACAAACCAGATATCCCGTTCAGAGGAAGTTGTACCAGTTTTCCCCGCAGCCGGCCGGCCAATTTGAGCCGCCCTTGCCGTTCCGCTGGTAATTACCCCTTGCAGGGCGCTGTTGACAGATGCCGCCGCCCAGGAATTGAGAACTAATTTGGGTTTGGGCGTATTGTCGAGCAAGACATTGCCGCTGCTGTCAGTGACTTGCACGATAAACGTGGTGTCAGAATGCCAGCCGTTGTTGGCGAAGGTAGCAAAAGAGCCGGCCATTTCTAAAGGAGTGAGGTCAACGGCACCCAATGGCAAAGAAATCACCGGTTCCATCGGACTTCTGATGCCGAGCACGCGGCAAATCTCAATCACTTTATTCAATCCGACTTCTTGGCCAAGCTTGACGGCGGGAATGTTCAGAGATACTTCCAAAGCTCTGCGGATGCTGACGGCACCGGAGAAGCCGCCACCGTAGTTTTGAGGGTAGTAGTAGCCGTCGCCGTCGCGGTAGCCGACAGGGGAGTCGTAGACAACTGAATCCGGGCCGTATTTGCCACTAGCAAAGGCAGCGTAGTAGATAAAAGGTTTAAAAGCAGATCCGGGCTGGCGACGTGCTTGAATGGCGCGGTTGAACTGACTCTTTTCGTAATCGACGCCGCCCACCATTGCTTTGACGAAGTGGGTGCGGGGATCTACGGCTGCTAGGGCAATTTGACCTTCCTCGCGATCGTAAAACAGCCCTTGGTAGTAAAGCCGATTGTGCCAGGCTTTGACGGTTTCTTCGGCTATGCGCTGCATTTTGAGGTCGATCGTGGTTTGAACGCGCATTCCTCCCTTAACCACGGCATCTCGCCCGAAACGCCTCGTCAGTTCCTGGACTACGGCTTGTGTTACGTAAGGAACTTGAGAGCCCCCAAAAGAGGTAATTTTGCCTAGCTTAATTTTTTCCTTGCGGGCAGCAGTCTCTTGGGCCGGCGTAATCCATTTAAGATCCTTCATGCGGTTTAAAACGAGGGTTTGCCGCTCTTTTGCCAACTTGTAATTGACGAAAGGACTGTATTCTTCGGGGGCAGAAATTAAGCCGGCCAGCATCGCTGCTTCTGCAAGAGTCAAATTACTTGCTGATTTGTTGAAATAGCTTCGAGAGGCTGTCTCTACGCCGTACAAGTTGTGACCTAAGTAGATTTGATTCAGGTATAGTTGCAGAATTTGGTCTTTGTTGAGAATTTGCTCCAAGCGGATAGACATTACCGCTTCAGCTACTTTGCGACTAAATTTTGACTGGGGAGATAGAAACAGGTTCTTGACTAGCTGCATAGTCATAGTCGAGCCGCCTTCAACGGTTCTACCTTTCTCTAGGTTGACTATGAGAGCTCGGGCTATCCCGCCGGGGTTGATACCTTTGTGGGTGAAAAAGTTGCTATCTTCGATCGCCAGAACAGCTCGTTTCAGGTTCGGGGAGATTTGGTCAAGGGGTACGACATCCCGGTTGGCTTCATCGTGGATGCTGGCTAGGGGCTTGCCGTTGATGTCGTAAATGTGGGTAGTTTCTGTGGGAGAGTAGGTTTGCAAGATCCGAACATCTGGCAAATTGCGGAAGCTGATCGCTAAGCCAACCAGTCCACCAGCGACTACGGAACTGGCAAGCATTGTCATGCTGAGTATGGTTCCGGCGGTCACTTTACTGACTGACTGAACAAACTCGAATACGGGGGCTGAGTTTTCCGTGTTATTGCGGACTGCGTTGGTTGACACGTGGATTTCACTTCCTCACTCGATTTGGGGTTTAAGACTTTTAATTTTAGATGCGAACCCTAGAGACTGTCAGTCGATTTTAGATTTTAGATTTTAGATTTTAGATTTATTCCACAGATGAATCTGGGAGTTTGAACAAGAGTCTAAAATTTGGGGATCTCCTCGACTGTTGTCGGGGGCTGGTATCCGTTTTTGGGCGGGGTCAGCTAATGAAAGCCGGTCAGCTTTGGGATTATAGTAGCTTGATAGTTATGTTTTTATGCGTCAACCAGTGAGTGTAACTAATTCTGCTGCACTTTGGCAAAATATGATGGACGATCGCTCCCCGATGATAACTCCTAACCTTTCAGCGCTTTACCGCGGCGTCAGCGAGATTTTTCCAGATCGACCTGATTCTAGCAACCCTGACGAAAATTTAGCCCAACTGCTGGCAACAGTCGATCGACCCTTGCGCGTCAAACTGGGAATTGACGCCACAGGGGCGGACATTCACTTGGGACACAGCATTTGCTTCCGCAAGCTGCGGGCTTTTCAGGATGCCGGTCACACAGCGGTACTGGTCATCGGAGATTTTACCGCAAGAATTGGCGATCCGACAGGAAAGTCCGAGATGCGAAGCCAGTTGACGGCCGAACAAGTGGCGGAAAATGCCAAGACTTATTTAGACCAAGTGCGTCCGATTCTAGATTTTGACACGCCCGGACGTTTGGAAATTCGCTATAACTCCGAGTGGTTGTCAAAATTGGACATGGCGAAGATTTTGGAACTGCTAGGCACGATGACGGTGCAGCAGATGCTCGCTAAAGAGGGATTTGATAACAGGATGCAGCAGGAAAATGCGATTTTCCTGCACGAGTTTCTGTACCCACTAATGCAGGGTTACGATTCGGTGGCTTTGGAAGCGGATGTTGAGTTGGGCGGAACCGACCAAAAGTTTAATATTGCGGTGGGGAGAGATTTGCAGCGGCATTTTGGGATGAAACCGCAGTTTGGTTTGCTGATGCCGATTTTGATCGGGACTGACGGGGTGCAGAAGATGTCGAAGTCTTTGAACAATTATGTGGGTTTGTCGGAAGACCCGCTGACGATGTATTCTAAGTTGGAGAAAATTGCTGATAGTTCGATAGCCCAATATTTTGAACTATTGACAGATTTGCCACTTGATGAATTGCCAGAAAATCCGCGAGAAAAACAGAAACTTTTGGCTTTGGATGTGGTGCGCCAGTATCGGGGGAAGGAAGCAGCGGAACGCGCACAACAAGATGCAATTGCGCTGGTTAAAGGTGCTGCGGGACAAGCTGATGCTGTGGCGGTGTTTTCTTTGGCAAACGTCCAGTTTCCGGCTAAGTTGTTTTATATTCTCAGTGCTAGCGGGCTTTGTAAAAGTAGCGGTGATGCGCGGAAATTGATGCAGGGCGGTGGGGTGAAGTTGGAGGGCGATCGGGTTTCTGATGTTAATCTTACTTTTGAATCACCGGCTGATTTATGCGGTAAGGTTTTGCAGGTTGGGAAGAATAAGTTTGTGCGATTGGTGTCTTGAATCTCTTTTTTAACCGCAGATGAATACTGAAGATGAACGCTGATGAACGCTGATAATCGAATTATTGTTGCTTTGGATGTTTCGAGTCAAGAAGAGGCGATCGCACTTCTGGACAAACTGCCTGATGTATCTTTCTGGAAAGTGGGTTTGGAACTGTTTGTGAGTTCCGGGCCGGGGATTTTGGAAATTTTAAAACAGCGGGAAAAGCGGATTTTTCTGGATTTGAAGTTTCACGATATTCCGAATACTGTGGCTGGCGCTTGTCGGGTGGCTGCTAAGTATAATGTGGATTTATTGACGATCCATTCTACTTGTGGTAAAGATGCTTTGAAGGCGGCACAGTTGGCTTTGACTGAAGGGGCGGCGGCTGTCGATCGACCGACTCCTAAGTTGATTGCAATTACTCTGTTAACGAGTTTGAATTCGCGACAGTTGGCTTTTGAGTTGAAAATACCTTTGGAGTTGCCAGAATTTGCTTTGCACATGGCATTGTTGGCTAAGGAAACGGGTTTAGCTGGTGCTGTTTGTTCTCCGCAAGAGGTGGAACAGTTAAGAATGAGTTGCGGGGATGATTTTGTGTTAGTTTGTCCCGGTGTGCGTCCGAAATGGGCCGATGGAGGCGATCAAAAGCGAGCGATGACTCCGAAGGCTGCTTTGAAAGCGGGTGCGGATTATCTGGTGATTGGGCGGCCGATTACTGCTGCAGATGATCCGGCGGCGGCTTTTGCACGTATTTGTGAAGAGATTGAATAACAATATGAATGTTGTTTTTAACTCACATCTTGCACCATTCTCAAGAACAGGCAAGATGCCTGTTCCACAAGAAAATTCACTCTTTGTGGAACAGGCATCTTGCCTGTTCATAAAAGGCTTATTGAGAATGGTGCAACATCTCAGTTTTAACCGCCGATAAACGCCGATGAATGCCAATGGAATTTTATCTGCGTTCATCTGTGTTTATCTGCTGATATCTGCGGTTGCAACTCCGACTTGGGCAGTTAATTTTGGTACAAATCATGCTAACCGTATTAATGCCAGTCGGTATGATTTGTTAGCCCGATCGCCCTGTCCGGCTGATTTAGAAACTTTGGTCGATCGCCTGTTGCAAGATTTGCCGAGTTATGCTAATCGCGTAATTGTGCGATCGCACTTTTCTCCTAACAAAAACACACCGCCCGGTTACGCGCTGCCTCAAATAATTTTAGCCGGCCGCCCGGAGTTTGAACCGTTACCTTTAAATTTTGAAGATGCGCTTCCTGAAAATGCCAGTCAAGTTTTCATTACTACTTTGGAACGGCAGTATCGCGGGGGAAAACGAGTAGAAATTCAGCAATATCATTGGTTATTTTTAACTAAAACGGAGAACGGATGGGAATTAGTAAAAATTGTTTCTAGGTTTGGTACTGCGGCGGATGTTCGTCCGTTGTTGCGGCCAGAGGGGGAGAAAAGCGAAATTGCTGAGGCTATTCGTTTGTGGTTGCGCGATTGTCAGGCAAAGCCATAACTTTCGCTGGTTCCGATGATTTTTTTTACACTTAAAAATAGCCTCTTGACAGCACGTCATCTTCGTCTAGTTCATCTTTACCAATCATCCCTTCAATCTCATTTAAAAATCTCATAAAAACTTCCGGTGCAAAGGGGTTGTTATCGAGATGGTTGACAAAATAATCTTTATTTTTCTTTCTTCCCTCTACCGTACTAAAAGCACTTCTTATATTAGACGATAAGCGTTTTGCTTTTCTCAAAATTAGTATCTCATCAATAGCTGTGAGTGATGAGCTAATCGGCGACATATCAAGCCACTCACATAGCAAGAAATACTTGGCTCCTGGTACACTCAATTTTACATCCAGGGCAGTTGCTGCGCCCTCTTGAAACATGGTTTTATCAAGATTTGTTTTACACTCAGCCGCAACATAAGCAATATTTGCCTCGCGGGAGGTAGCCTCCTTAAAATCTTGGTTATGAGAGGCTTTTAGAAATATTTTTCTACTAATCGCAAAATCTTGATCCTTGGCTCGAATACTCATCCCACCGCCTTTTGGACTGAGTTTTAAACTTGACTCAAATCGTAGGGATGAAAAACACTGTGTTGGGCCAAAGGATAATTCTTTGTCCTTTAATGAATCTGCAAAGACGGTTGTAACTAAGATAGGTATAAATTCTTCAATAATTGAGTTGTCAAGTTTTAATTGCCCTTTTTGACGGTACAAAAAATCATTGTCATTGTCAAAAATTAGTTCAACGTCAATGTATCGCTTATAGGAGGTTAGATGGGATACCATCTCTGGAACAACTTTCAGATCATCCCCCCTGATGTTGTTAAGCGTTTCCAACCATTTTTTGTAGTATTCGATTGCTTGATTAACACGCCGTTTATCTGTAGGAGGTAATTTCACGTTATCAAGTAATGCTGCTAGTTTGTCCCCATGTGGTTGAGCTAAATTAAACATAATTTTCTGCTTTTGAGTTGAGTATTTCAATGGTTTTCCGTGAACGCTGCCGATCGAAATAAGGTGAGGGCTGTACTGTGGCCGCCTTATCGATAGCATCCTTGATTTCATATTTTACTTGTTCATTCGCTACGGAATAAGCAGATATTAAAGCTTCTATAGAAAGAGTTCTGGCTTGATGTATGGCAAAATAATACTGTAAATCTTCTCTTTTTGTAAAGTGTAGTATATCTTCTTTGATAAGTTTTCCATAACGATTTACAAAACTTCTTTCTTGACGGATATCTAAGCTAATCCCCAATACTTGACGAGCCACTTCTGCAACTAACTCCCCGTTAAAAAAAGGCGTTCCTCTAATATTTGATTCTTTACCTACTACAAATATTATTCTACTGTTATGGCTGCATATTCTTAACAATTCTTGCAAAGTATAGGCGATGTCTAAGCAATATTGAATAACAGTTAGAAATCTATTACTTCTATGCTTGCGATTAGAACCAAACTCGGATTTTGCCACCTCTAAAATTTTCCAGTTTAGTGCTTCTGTAGAACCGCGATACTGCTGATGATAGTTAAATACATTGATATAAGGGGGGGAGGTAATCACAAGATTGACGCTGGAGTTTTGTAAGGGAACGTTTCTTGCATCGGCATTGTAGGCATTTATCGGCTTTTTACTATAGGGTAGTTTAAGGACAAAAGTAGCGATATTTTCCGCCAGTGTAAAAACTCTTGATTTGGTAAGTTTTTTGTTTTCTAAGTCTAGCAATATCACTAATACTTCATGTAGAATATTAAGGAATTTTTCTTCATCATCAACGGCTACCTCTACAATTTTATCTATTAAATCATTAGGTGTAATTTCTTTTTGTATTGTTTGGAAGAGTGGCATTCTCTCCCATATCTCGGTTTTTAGTTGAGTGAGAAAACAATTGATACATTTTTCACGCTTTATTGGTGAAAGAGTGATAAATTTATAAGTGTTAGCTAGGATTAAAGCTGCTGGATTGATTTCGGTTCCGCAGGCTTCCAGTCCGAATCTTCCTGCCTCATATAAAACTGTTCCACTACCTAAAAATGGATCGAAAATCACACTATTTTTATTGGCATATTTCTCAATTAAAGTTTCGACGAACTGGGGGGAAAATTGCCCTTTCCAAGGAAGTGGATTAGTACGTTGTTTATCTTCAATGTCTAATAGTTCTTGAGGAATTTCTTGTCTATTGATAGGAGTTTCACTAAAAATACTAGAGACAACCATAATTCGGATTTTTACTACGGGGCGTAAATTTATGAATGGAAAGCGGGAACTTGTTTTGTAGATGGCAGGTAAAAATCAGAGATTGTTGGTGAAACCAGCCCCCTACAAATTACACATGAAAATTAATTATAATTTTTCGGTGGGTGGGGGCGGGTTTTAAGATTGTGGGTAAAAATCCGAGATTGTGCCTCAAACCCGCCTACAAATCAACAAGAAAAATTGATTATAATTGCTCTTTGAATTCATCCAATTTAGCCTTGATAGCCTGCATATCTTGCCACATAAACCATTTCGGAGTTTCCGGTTCGCGGGAGGGGTTTCGCAACAAGTACGACGGGTGAAAAATGGGCATACACAAACGATTTTCCCATTCAATCCACTGACCTCTAATTTTACTAATGGGGCGCTTGTCGCTTAACAAACCTTTGAGGGCTGTTGCACCAGTTAATAAAATAATTTTGGGGTCTAAGATGCGGATTTGTTCGAGCAAGTATGGTTTGCAAGCTTCGATTTCTTTGGCTGTCGGAGGGCGGTTGTTGGGAGGGCGACATTTGATGACGTTGGCAATGAATACGTCGGTTTCTGCACTCAATCCCACGGATTCTAAAATCTTATCTAACAGTTTGCCCGATCGCCCGACGAAGGGCAATCCGGTTTCATCTTCGTTTTGTCCGGGCGCTTCTCCCACAATCAAAATTGAGGCTTGAGGATTGCCGCGCCCGATGACGGCGTGAGTGCGGCTGTTGCCCAATTCGCAGCGGTAGCAGCGGTTGCAGTGCTCGCCGATTTGTTCCATATTTTGATAAGTGCCGGGAGGAATGGGAATTTTGGCATTTGCTGGTATTGAGTCTGTTTGGAAAGTGGCACTTTGATTGTTGTCAAAAAGGCTGAGTTGCAAGTCGCTGGACATACATTTTACAATTAGGGAGATTTTTTTGAGTCTAGAGTTTATAGTTTAGATCGGGTTTGGTGATTTGAGATTGGCTAGAAGCTTGCGTGCGATGTTGTCGATCGCACAATCTCCAATTAACACTCGCACAATCTCCAATTGTTTGGTTGAGCTCGTACAGGCAAAAATATGTTGTCTAACCCGTTTTTTGACGATCGCGCCGATGCAGGCGAAAAACTGGCCGAGGCAGTTGTGGGCGAGCTCGGCAAGTTGAATTTAACCGCACAGGAGGCTGTGAAACCGATTGTTTACGCCTTGCCACGCGGGGGTTTGCCCGTTGCTGTGCCGATTGCCCGTCGCTTGGGCTGTCCTTTGGATGTGGTTGTTGCCAAGAAAATTACTCGCCCAGATAATTTAGAACTGGCGATCGGGGCTGCAACTGCTGATGGTCACGTCCTCTGGGAAAAGCAAAAGCAGCACAATTTACGCTTGCAAAAATCAGCATTGCCCGTGGCTCAAAATAATGCTCAATCTCTGCTGGCAGATTTGTCTCCTGGACGCCCAAATGTCAGCGCGGCTGGGGCTTTGGCGATTTTGGTAGATGACGGCATTGCTACAGGGATGACGATGGCTGTGGCGGCTAAGGCTTTGCAGTCGCAGCAACCGGCGGCTTTGTGGATTTGCGCGCCTGTCGGCCCGGCAGAGTTGATAGGATTTTTGGCCGGAATGGGCGATAAGTTGATCGTCCTGAAGACTCCTCACCCTTTTTACAGTGTCAGTCGCTTTTATGGGCAATTTCCGCAGGTTGAGACTGCGGAGGCTTTAAGGTGTTTGCAGCAACAAACAGAATGGCGATCGTAGGTTAAGCTAGAAAACTAAATCCAAAAGCTCGATCGCTAAAACATGAGACCTTGGCAATATTGGTTGGACACTTTGATTCTGTCTACTCAGCACAATCCGCCTCGCTTTGTTGAGTTGGTAATGTTGACTTTGGCGATGATGTTGCTGGGGCTGTGGAGTGTAACCTTGCAGTGGCAGTATTTAACGCTGTCTTTGAGTTATATAATTGGTTCGTCTTTTTCAATTTTGGTGCGGGAATCCATCGGCCCGCAGCCTCAATTTCAGCTAACTCACCTGACAGCCTTGCTGTTATTAATTATCAGTTTTTATAGTTTTGCTGAACTGATTAGGTAGTTAAGGCTGTTTTGAGTTGTAGAGGCGGGTTTGACAATGTGATTGCGGAGGTGGTGAAGCAATTGCATAACTTATATAGCAATCCTCAGCGGGTTGTGAACTAGATGTTTTTTTGAACGAACCGCGAAGACGCTAAGGAAGAGAAGAGAAGATCGAGAGTTCACAAATCATTAGCCATTATCCTAGATTCGCATGGGTTGATGTAAAATTATGCGGTTCCCGGCAGGATCGAAGGCATAGATTTCTAAACCGTGAGAAGCTTTGATAATTTCTCCGCTGGGCGGATAACCTAAAGCCCAAATTCGGGCGATCGCAGTTTCGATATCGCTGACTTCCAAACACAAACTCATGCCTGTTTTTGCTCGATTTGCAAATTCCGATTTGTGGGAATCTTTGGGTTTGAATATGCCGAGTCTTAAGCCTGGGAGTTGAAATTCAGCATAAGTATTGGGAATATAAGGGTTTGGTTCTATGTCGAGAAATTTTGTGTAAAATTTAACGAGAACTTCTTTATCAATGTCTGCTAAAGTCACTAGGGCGGCGCTGTATTGGAAACTCATATAAATTGATAATGGGTAATTGGTAAGGGAAAATCGCTTTATATTTACAAGAGATTAGCCTTCTCAAGTCTTTCTAGCACCCAATTTTCAACATCATCTTCTGCCAGAATTTTAGCACCAAGTTCTGAGTACGTCGAGGTAGCTTGCTGATAAGTTTGCTCAAGTTTTTGATAGTTGTCAACGTCTTTTTTGGGCTGTAGCGCCACAATTGCAATAGGAAAATCAGGCTGAAACTGTTTTACATCAGTAATCATCCAAGACAAAGAGTTTTGCAGGTGTTCGGGTATCTTCACCTCAAATGATATAGCGTGTGCTGCCAAGTAAGGTCGCCCATTCGCAACAACCGCATCAAACTTGTGCTCCATATGAATACCCTGCACTGAATAACTTGTTTTTAGGAGTTTTTTCGCATCATTTTTCACATACTGTTTAAAAACATTTCTGAATTTAGCAGTGGTTAATCTAGCAGCAGCTTCGCGGTCGCGCCTATGAGGTTTTTGAGAATTCAAATCCACCAAAAAATTACTAGCAATATCTTCTAGTAAACTATCCACATCCTCCAACGAGCCGCGAGGTTCTGTCCACTGAATACCCGAGAGCCAATCACGGGCAATTTTATTTAAACGTTCCTGATAAGGAGCATCTCGATTATCCCCGGGAAAAATTAACCCAGAGTCAGCGGCTTGGGACATTCGCTGAGCAAACTCTTTCAAGAAAGTAACATCTTCCATGCCAAAATGCCGCACCCGCTCCCAGTTTGTGAGAAACTGGACGCGCACCTGTTCTTCGTTGAAAGCAACAACGCCAATATTAATCCGTTCGTTAGCAATTGGATTGGGAACGTATTGAACGATACTATACTTACTTGCCATTGTTTCAGTTTTTTTGTCGGACGAGCGTGCCTATCAGAGCGCCAGTAAATCCTGTCTTCTTTTAACAAGATACTCTACCAGGGTAACACGCTCGTCAATTGTAAGTCCCCATTCGCTGGGTGGAGCAGCCACAGCTTGAATAATGGTTTCTTCGCTGACAGCATCGAGAAGCGGAAGTCCTTGGCGAATCTCCTCTAGCTTTAGTTTACAATTAGAAACAAAGCGGGGGTTTATCTCAGCACTAGCAGCTTCGAGCAAGTCGCGCTGCTTCCACTCTGGGCCGCCTGGAAAAAAATGGCCGTGATCTACAGAGTAAACTAAATTGGGGCGAGCATTTTGATAGATGAATTGATAGTCATTAGCATATACCCATCCGTACAACAAAATTAGCAAAGCAAACCTTTCGCGGTTTTCTGGCTGGTTTGTGTAGTTGATTTCTTCTCTTTGGGAAGAACATTTAGGTATGTAAAGCGTAGCATGAGCCGTCCCAGGAGTCAAATAGGAAAATCTAGAATCTTCAGCAATTAGTTCCTCAGAAATTTCCACAATACAAGGTTCTCCCACAGGTGCTCCGATTGCCATACCGAGTCTTGCTACCACCTGATCGTTGACGATTTGACGCCCAGCTTGTTGCCCCTTAATGACATATTCGCGCTTATCAATACCGCGTGCTAAAACTGGACGAGCCGCAGAATCCCATCCTGAACGAAAGGTAATGATAATTATAGGATCTTCACATCTATCGATTCCTGCTTCTAAAGAGTCTTTCCACCTTTTTCTTTTCTCTTGCTTAGTTTCTGCACGATCGCTCACAATAATATTTCGCAGTCATCAATCTGCTGAAAGTTTATACATTATCACTTTATATACCAAAAATTAATGATTTGTCAACAAAATATTTTATCGTGCTGCGAAGAACGCAAAGGAATAGGAAAGAAAGAACTCATGAATTCGGCAAGGATTGCTATACCTTCTTAAAATCCTCCAATTCGTCCGAGTATTTGGATTTTACCTTGTGGAGCTCCTTTGAGAATCACAGCTTCGCCACTTTGCGGTACAATATCAGTGATAGCGGTAATATTTACTTGATGAGTTACCATAATAATCGCGCCTTTAGTGTTGCGGTTGTCCACAATTAATTTGCGAATTGCCGCTGTTTGGCTGGCTTCTTTGCTGCTGTCCCTAAAGAACGAGTTCAGTGCTGGGAACGGTTCGACTTTGCCTAAATTTATCAATTTTGCTGTTTCCAAACATCGGCACCACTGACTCGATAAAACTCTGGCAACTTTGATGTTGCGATTGCCAAATTCGGCTCCAATTTGCTGGGCTTGGGTTCTTCCTTGTGCTGATAAATTGCGCTGGGTGGAACAGTCGCCCAACTTAAACTTAGCAGGATCGCCGGTACCTGGGGCGATCGCGTGTCGCATTGCTACCACCAACCCCGTCTCACCCCGCTGCAACAATTGCCACCCTGCTTGAGTTTGCGCGTTGGTTGCTGCGTCAGAACTTGCAGTTGCAATCATTAAGCCGATCGACAATACTAAAGCTAGCGAGCCGAAAAACCATTTCCAGTTGAGGTAAATCCGCGCAGCCATTCGTGCAGAAGTTAGGAATTAACTTATCATATTATAATACAACAAATATTGCTCTATGGAACTCACCAATTTTATTGCTCTGTCTGTCATTATTGCCCTCGTGCTGGGGATTGGGTTTGGAACAATGACTTGGGCTTACTTCGGCAAGGGCAGCATTTCTGTACTCTTTAAAGAACCAATTTTAACTTACCCAGAATTTCCAGATACCGACAGCGGCAGTAAAGCTTCTGTTTATTTCCAACAAGGAATTGAGGCTTATCAGTCAGGAAAGTACCGCAAAGCCAAAGATAAATTTACCAGCGCTGTAGAACAAGTTTCAACTTTGGCAGAAGCTTACCACAATCGTGCATTGGCTTTTGCAAATTTGCGATCGGATGACGAGGCTGTTGCAGATTTGATCCGTGCCAGCGAATTATACCAACAGCAGGGGGCTGGATTTGCGATCGACACGATTAAACAAAATCTGGCCGCCTTGAAGCAGCGCAAATTAGAACGAGAAAAACAAAAAGCAGTAGCGACATAAATTATTATGTTCAACCAGTGAAACTCAACCCACACCTAGAGTTTTGGTCTGAAAAACCCGGTTTCTTTAATGTGGTTGGGAGAAACCGGGTTTGTTAACAGAATTTTTATGATAGTTGAAAATCAAGATTTAACCTTCTCCCGCTCAACTAAATTTTTCTGGCATCTTCTATTTGGTCGATTTTACTAATCATCATTTCTCGGCTAGGTGCCACAACTCGATAATTAGTAATTGGATCGTAAGCTTCCCACTCTTGAGTTACTTCGCTGTCTTGCCACAAAAACCATTCCCGGTAAATTTCGCCGTCATCAATGTCGCCGCACAAGGGAAGCCAATCATCTCCTCCCAAGCTCTCAAAATCTCCTCCTACTAAGTCAATCCAAGCTGCAAGGATACAAGAGTCAATAGCATTATTATTAACAGTGACTGCGTTAGAGTGAAGAGAAGTTTCGGGAAAACAAAGTGTGGATTTCATAAGCTGTACCTGAATGTTATGTTATTAATTTATAAAAAAATCCTCTACGGCAGTGACAGCAGAATGCCACTATCCTAACCTCCACAGTTCCCACCTCGAAAAACCTTGACACCCAAAGCGCTCAAAGGCCTCTGCTGTAAGACTTGAGACCGCTTTGAGTCAAGTCGCTACAGAGGCTAAATTGAGCCACTTTGCCAACTGGCATACAAGAAAGCCCGATCAACCAAATATTGCTGGCGAAGGAGCTCGCGCATTAAGGAGCAAAGACAGCGCGACTGCCAATTGTATACTTGGTAAATTGGCGAGTTTCAGTACAGTTTTTGTGGTAAAATTAGCAGTAGCCGGACTTTCCTACCGACAGCCGGGTTTTGTAAAAAGCTTTCCAACGAGCTTTGCAACGGTGGTGCGATCGCCAGTTTTGATTTATTGTTAATTTTGCGAAGTCCCGATCGACTGTTAGGGAAAAAAATTATGCAAGCAACCAACCAAGAAGGAATTATCAATCTGACAATCCACTATACCAACGGCAAACAGCAACACTTCCAGTTCATTGCGCCAGAGGGAACAGTAGGAGAGCAAGCAACTTTAGGGACTCGCCTGCACAAAATGTTGACAGCAGACCCGGTAATTCTCGAATTGGCAGATAAACTGGTAGTTATCCCAGTTCACAACATACAAAGTATTGAAATATCGCCGGTTCCTCCCAAATTGCCAGAGGGTGTCCTGTACCCAATGCGAGAAATCAAGAAATAGCTAAGCTGTTCTGCATCTAAATTCAACTAAAAAGGCGGGCAAGATGCCCACCCCATGCCAGCTTTTAATAAACAGAAATGTCCCAATTAAAGGCGCGACAACTTATTACAGCTAACAGATTGAAATAACCCAAAAACTTGTCGAGCGCAGGGACGATATATTATGTCGCGTGAGTGAGGGGAATAATTGCTGGTTACGCAGACTTTAACTTACCGAAAAAAATGCTAGAACTCCACTGTCACACTACTTATTCCGACGGCACTCTCACCCCTGCCGAACTCGTAGCCGCCGCCGCGTCTTCGGGGGTTCGCGCCTTGGCTGTCACGGATCACGATACGATGTCGGGTTGGGATGAAGCCTTCGCCGCCGCTGCTTTGTACGGTATCGAAATAGTCCCCGGACTCGAACTCAGTACAGTTCACAACGGCCGTTCGCTGCACATTTTAGGTTTTTATCCCGATGCAAATAAGTTGCGCGTTCCTTTGAACGATCGCCTCGAAGGGAGGTTTCGGCGATCGCAGGAAATGGTCGAAAAATTAGCAGCAATGGGATACGCGATCGAACTGCCAAAAACATCCCCAGGAATGGCACCGGGAAGGCCTCACATTGCTAGCGCGCTGGTAAAAGCCGGTCACGCGAAATCATCGCGGGAAGCATTCGATCGCTGGCTGGGAGATGACGGCCCGGCTTATGTGCATTACGAGAAATTCTCGATCGTCGAAGGCATCGATTTACTGAAGAGTTGCGGCGCAGTACCAGTTTGGGCTCACCCTTATTTATTTCGCGGTGGCGCTGTTGAGGAAGTCTTACAAGAATTAGTAGATGCGGGTTTAATGGGAGTTGAAGTATACCATCCCACCCATAGTTCTAGCCAAATCCAAAAGTTGAAAGATTTGTGCCTTCATTACGGTTTGCTGGCAACTGGTGGCAGCGATTATCACGGTCCAGATCCTGAAAGGAAAGCAGCAGATAGCACCCAATTGAATATGCTGCATTTGCCGTTAGAATTACTAGAACCGATTAAAGTGGCGGCGGCGAGTTTGAAATAGTTTTTTAGGACGAATTTTGCGGATGTATACAGTTGTCACAAAAAAATCTTTGGCTTTTTGAGTCACGAGTTTGCCGGAAGTAAATCATCAGAAGAAGACCGAGGTCAAGCAGAATATAAATTAATATGAAGTTAAAGGCAATTGCAGCCGAGTTAATTTTACAATGTTACTATAGCAACTTGCCAAACGGAGCTTATTATGAGTGCAGAAGACAGGGCTAAGGCGATCGGCAAAAATTTAGAAGGCAAAGCTCAGGAAATTTTCGGTAGTATCACGGGCAACAGAAAAGACCAGGTTGAAGGCAAAGCCAAGCAAGCGGAAGCCTCCGCCCGCCACGCAGCAGAAGATGCTAAAGATGCTGTAAAAAATCTGACGAATAAAGCCAAAAGGTCGATCGACAAATTGTAGAAACTGCGTTATACCAAATCCTGGCGAAGAGTATTCGCTTCATATCAAATCCTTGGCTATCAATAGGGTTTGATATGATTTATTTTGGGAATGTGCATAAACTGGGTGACTCCTGCGACATCTCTTCAAAAGCGCAATGGAGAAGTCCCTATGATGATTGATTTTACAACTGAAACTGAGAAAGTTTGGTACAAGTCTCCTGCGATTGTAGCTGCTGTGGGTGCAAGCTCGATCGCCCTTGCAGCTTTCATTTACCCAGAACTCGCCACTCAACCCATCGTACACTACCGCGCTGACGATAACTCGCTTTCAGCCGATCGCTACACCTTGCAGCGACAAACGCACTGTCAACTCAGCAGCCAACATTATAAACCGGGAGATACCGCTGTTAGCATTCCGTTTGCCGATCGGGCCGTCGTCAGCCAACCCATCTCAATTGCTAACACTTTAACCTTGATGGGGGAATGTCAAAAAAATGGGCGATCGCTCACCAACAAACAACCCGGAACTTCTCTAGTTGCCTTGCTGGAACGCGGGACAACTGCAATTGAAGAACAGCATAAAACTAACAAACATCCGGGGGTATTCACCATTGTAGCAAATGATTTTGAGCCGCGTCAAGGGGAAAGAGGCATCGATTTTAGTCGAGTCAAAACCCTAGTTGAAGGCATCGAAAAACAGGGAGTAGTTATCTCTTTTATCGTGCCGCAAGGTCAATTATACGAAGACTTGAGTAAGCAATTGAGCGGCCAAGCGAGTATTTGTGTTTTAGACGAAGGCAAAGATGAAGATGCAGTTAGGCGATCGATGACACCTTGCATTGATGCAGCCTTTACCAAAGCCCGAAAAATGACACCTAAATCAAATTAATTAGGTTCGTAGTAAGGACTTTAGTCCTTATTTTGAGGACTAAAGTCCTCACTACGAACCAGGGATTTCCTGTATCTACAATAACAGCCAAAACAGTTTAGGTACATCCCTTAAATCCGTTACAGAATCCGTTGCCGAACTTTCTTTTCCGAATTCTGCCTAAACCTTCAACCTGAAGCGACACTATCTTATCAAGCTCAAAAATCGAGGTAAAACCAATGACTTCTACCAATCATAACCACAATTCGGCCGCCAGCATCGTAGCATGGCAATACCTGCACCAAGAATTAACAGCCCTACTCCCCGAACAAATCAAATCCCAAATGAGTCAGCGGGAAAAACGATACGCAGAAGGAGAAAAAGCCAAAACACGAATTAACGACTTAACCCCTTTAGCAAAGCGCCACCCCAACCCGGAAACCAAGAAAATAGTCAATATTTTGGTAGGGTTAATCAGTGCGATTACCTTCAGTGCGGGAGCGCGAATATTGACTTCCGGCATGGGAAGTATGAGCATTCCAGCAAGTTTGTTCATCGGCGGTGCAGCGGGGGTGGTGGCCGATAAAAAAGTGATGAAAATCATGGAACATCATCGCAAGAAAAACAGCACTCAGCAAGCATTGCAAGATATCCAAAAACAAAAACAAGCTCATCCCCCCAAAAATGAATTTGGCGCACTTTATTACGAAGCTCAAACCGCCTTAGTGCTACAAGTAGAAGGTCAATTTTTGGAGAAACTACCCTTCAGCGATGTCGGTTTAGCCGTAGGATTGAGCGGCACGGAGTATGCGATGTCTCTGGGGATTGTCATTGGGTTGGGATTGCCGGGGGGAATTGTCTTAAATGCGATCGCAGCGAGTTTGCCGGTGGTAATGTTATGGGGAGCCGCCTCCCTGCAAAATGATGCCTTTGAAATGCCGGGACACGCCCGCTCATTAAGTGGGCAATACGAAGATAGTCTCCCTAAAGAAATCACCGAATTGGAGGCAAATCAGATTGCCGGAATAGACGAAGAAGTTGCTCTGAAACAGCGAGAACTCGCCTATGAGCAAGCCTTAAACCTGCGTCGCGAAAAATTTGTCAGCGAAGGCGATACCAGCGGGCGTTTGAAGAATTGGGACATGGTAGAAGCTGACTTTCAAATCGGCTGGTATTTGACCGAAAAGCATCAAATCGAAAAAGAGCAGGACGAGAAACGGGAACAGCGGTACTTTAAGTTTAAAGAGGATGTTGCTCAAGTTGCCGAACAGTATGAGCCCCCCGTCGGTACTTACTCTCCGTCGCAAATGGCTCAGTTGAAGATTGAATGGGTGCAAGCCAAAGAAGAACAATTGAAGGAAAGTTTCGCCCATGACATCCAGTGGTTGAATCACAAATACGGTAACAAAATCAAGCATTACGAGGAGGAAATCGCCGCCGCAGAACGACGGTATGCGGAAGCTGAATCTCGGTGGCGGGAAGAACGGTATTCTGAAAAAGTACGCGCGAATTAATTCCCATAGCGAGTACCGAAAGGGCTCCGGCGAATTCATCCCCTAGCTGATAGCGAAAGGCCGCCAGGGAATGAATTCCCTGGCTAATAGCGAAAGTCCTCTAAAGAGGACTAAGGACTAATGAATTCTTCAGTCCTCTTCAGAGGACTTTCGCTTTGAGGCAGGGGTTTCAACCCTTGCCGGACTGCCGGAACAAGAGTATACCGAAAGGCCTGGAAAAATTTTCCCTGAATCTGCATAAACTCGCCAACACCTGCGACATCAATGTATCAACACCAAAAAACTGGACTATGACGAGACATGATACCCCCGTCGAACCCTTACCAGGCTTAGTTCCTGTAGCCGCCAGCTTCAACTTGTGGCCGGATTGGGAACTCAAGCCGATTTCCTTGACTTTGTTATTGCTGGCACGTTACTGCGCTATTTTCTCTGGGATAATCGAATTACCCCGATGCTATCCCAACGTGCCTGTGAACACCGACGAAGAGTTACGCCAGCTTCTACAACTTTTGAAAGATTCCCAACAGGGGAGTCAGAAACAAGAAAGACTCAAAAATCAATTGTGCCAACTCATTCCTCATTTGCCCGGAAGTCGCAAATATCGCGAGCCCGACGCTAAGATTGATTTTGACGGAGCAGTGAATGAGGCCTATGGGGGTTTTTTCAAAACGCTGCCGATATTTTTTCGGGGAATTGACCTCGATAATATCGCTGATGATGTCTTGCGAACCAGAGTGGTTAAGCGGTTTAATAAAATTATTAAACTCAAAATTCTTGACCAGTACCGCAAGTTAGAACGGCAGCCTTTTACTTTTAGTTTGGATGCTCCTATTGCGAGCAATCAAGGTGAAGAATTTGATTCTGAAGGAGTGGCTGATGATACTACGGTAATAGGGATTGAGCAACTAATTGACGAAGAACAAGCGAAAAATCAGCAGCGCATCGGTCGCAAACTTTGGCAGTATATTGAAGATGACCCGGATGGAAAACTGCGAAACAGTTATCCCGATAACAAACCGGAGGCAAATTGTCAGGTACTAGCACGGCGCTTGCTGTTGAAAGACCCTCCCGATAAATTTTCTGTAATTGCCAAAGAGTTAAACATTAACTATCAAACTTTCAAGTCTCACTGGAAAAGAACAGGTTTGCCTCTCGTCAAAGAGATTGCACTTAAGTTTGGATATCAACCGGAGGAATAATGGTGAATAGCATGGATACTTATTTGTTAGAAATTCCTCTGGAGCAAACTGCCCGCAATTTGGCTCTGCAATTTGCTTCAGAGCAAGCTAATCCGCAAAAAGGCAAGCGGGTTTATTTCAATACCCTGGCGGTTTGGGCGGTTAACTATTTTTTGGAATGGATGGAACTGGAAACCGATATTGAGGGCGGTGATAGTTGGAATCCAGCAATGCGGGCGGTTTTGGATGTTGCCGATTTGGTTTTGCCGGGGATGGGCAAGATTGAATGCTGTCCGGTTATGCTTGGAGAATCGGCGATTTCTCTACCGGAAGTGCGGGAAAATCGCATTGCTTATATCGCTGTTGGGTTTGCAGAACCTTTCGATAAAGTAAAACTTTTGGGGTTTATTCCGGCTGTGGAAATTGTGGATGAAACTGAAGAGATTTCTCTCACTAATCTCCAACCTGTTGAGGAATTGTTGGATTATTTGGATCGGATTGAGTTGGCAATTCCGCTGTTGCAAGGTGAAATTGAAGAGTTGCTATCTGATTTCGCAGGAGATGACCCCGTACAAGCACGAGTTCGGGAGAATTTGCAAAACAAATCTATTCCTGAAATTGTGGCAATTTTGAATCAAGTTTATCGCAGTAGTGAGAAATCGGACTGGGGATATGAAGGGGGGAAGGCTTTAGCGGGAAGTGGTTCTAGCAGTGGAGGTTTGGGAAATAAAGAGACATCTTTATCTGGTTATCAATCTTCAGATATTGATACGAAAGTGGAAGCGAAACTGAATCGGATTGCTAAAAAGTGGATGAAGAAATTAGCTGAGATTTGGGGAGATGGTGATGATTTTGCCTTGTCATAAACCTGCAACATCCCATAAATCTGGATAAATTACCATGATTCGTAGGGGCGGGTTCACCAACAATATCTGATACAAATCGACAATCTCATAAACCCGCCCCATCCCCGCCATCAATATCGAAATACCGTCAAAATATTTGGTTTTTGGGATTTTTACATGGGGTGGGGGCGGGTTTTCGAGATTGTGGGTTTTTACCGGAGATGGTTGGTGAACCCGCCCCTACAATATCTGAAAATCTTAAACCCGATTTCGGGGCACCCACAAATCAACCCTAAAATTCATTACAATGAATCAATGGAAAATATCTCATTGAACAGATATGACTCAAAATAATTTACTGTCTCGCATCTCAATCGACTCGAATATCTGCTTTGGCAAACCTTGTATTCGAGGCCATCGCATTTGGGTTTCTCTGATTCTTGACTTTCTCGCTAGCGGCATGACTGTGGAAGAATTGCTTGAGGAATATCCGGGAATTGAACGAGAAGATATTTTGGCTTGTATTGCTTATGCGGCTGAGTTGGCAAGAGATTGTTATGTCGAAATTCCTGTTGGTGAAACAAAGGTAGTTGCAGGGTGAAGTTAAAACTTGATGAAAATTTGGGCAGCATTCGCGTTGTTTCGCTGTTACGTTTTGCGGGCCACGATGTTGCGACTGTACGGGAACAAAGTTTGACTTCAACGGCGGATGGATTGTTAATTGATATCTGTCGGAGGGAAGGTAGATGTTTGGTGACTTTGGATAGGGGGTTTGGCAATCGCCTCCGCTACAATATATTAATTCGCGGATTGGATGCGGCAGAAGTTGCGGGTAAATTGTGGATTATTCGAGGGGAACAGCTTTTGGAATATCAAGCAATATCGGAAGATGAATCTGACTAAAAAATTCCCA